>JAEUJL010000891.1 GCA_016794835.1 Gemmatimonadota bacterium
AAGGCGAGCTTCTGCTGGGCGCCCGCGACCGCACCGAACAGGGAAAGGGCTACGATCGAGATACCACGAACGACGGTCATGATGGGCTCCTAGAAGAGCTGTCCAAGTCGGAAATGCAACTGCCACTTCGGCTGCTGACGCCCTTGCGCGTCCAGCCGGTCGAACCCGTAGGCATAGTCCAGACCTAACGGGCCAAGGGGGGTGACCGTTGAGGCGCTGATGCCAGCGCCACGGAACAGTCGGGTCGGATCAAAGTCGCGCGGGTGCCGCCAGACATTGCCCGCGTCGTAGAAGGCCGAGAGATAGAGGGACTGGTTCAGTCGCACCCCCATCTCCGCCGTGGTCGTCATGAAGGCGCGCCCGAACGAGTTCCGCTGCGCGTTGAAGGTCGTCGTCCCCGTGATGTACCCGTTCGGCGAGATCGAGAATTCATCGTAGCCGCGCAGCCGTTCGCCGAACTGCACGCCACCCAGGGCAAACTCCTGCGAGAAGAAGAACGGGCCCGTGCTCCCGAAGACCGTGCCGGTCTTGGTGGTGAGCCCGACCACGAACTTGATCGGCTGCGAGCCGGGTCGGTCGCCTCCCACCTGGCCGAGCGTGGCGAAGGCCGACGCATCGGCCGTGTAGCGCGAGAAGGTGCTCGAGCCGCCGAGGATCCCGCCGTTGAAGTTCGCCGATGCCGAGTATTGCACGCCGGCCGTGGGGAACGGCAGGTCGATCCGCGTGTCGCGCGTCAGCTGCGCCCCGAGAGTCGAGCGGAACGAGCCGTTGCCGAACTCGCCACGCACATCGCCCAGCAGGCCCCCGGTGCCGAACTGCACGTTTTCCGCGCCGTAGGACAGGAAGAGGCGCGACCAGCGATCGCCCGGGACGGGAAGCCCGATCTGCAGGTTGGCACCGGTGCGCAGCGACCGCCCGAGGTCGGCAATGAAGTACCGCGCCTGCGAGCGATAGAGCGAGATGGTGCCGGAGATGAACGACTGCTTGATGCGCGGGTCCGAATACGAAAGCTGGAAGTCGTTGATGAAGCGACCGAACTGCCACTGCAGCGACCCGCGCTTGCACGACCCGAACAGGTTCGGCTGGTCCAGCCCGATGAACCCGCCGACCCCGGTGCCCTGCCCCATCGACGCGCCGAAGTTGACGTTCCCCGTCCGCTTCTCCTTCACGCGGAAGATCACGTCGACATCGCCCTGGTCATTCGCCGTCCGGGTGTCCGGCGGCGGGATCGGGGTCTCGAAGAACCCGAGGTTCCCCAACGATTGCCAGCTGCGGATCAACCGCTCCTGGTTGAACACGTCACCCGGGAGCAGGACGAGCTGGTCGCGGATGCAGGGCTCCTGCGTGTAGTCATTCCCGAAGATCTCCACCCGGTTCACGATCGCCGGGGTGCGCTCCTCGACCTCCCACCGCAGGTCGACGTAGCGGGTCGAGTCCTCCAGCACCCGCCGCTCGACCACCGGGCGCACGTTGGCGTAGATGTACCCGTCCGTCGCATACGCGTTCTGGATCCGGCCCTGCGCCTCGTCCCAGCGCGCGGCGTCAAAGACCCCCGCCGGCGTCGGCGTGCGCCGTCGCAGGAAATCCGTCACCCGCGACATGATGGTCCGGCTCTCATCCGCGAAGGGATAGAATCGCGTCGCGTCTTCCGTGGAGAAGTGCTTGTTCCCGTTGATGATGAAGTCGCCGACCTTGTAGCGGGGCCCCTCATCCACCTCGATCTGCACCAACGCCTTGCCGCGCTCGCGATCGATGATCATCGTGTCGCGCGA
>JAEUJL010000023.1 GCA_016794835.1 Gemmatimonadota bacterium
CATCCTGACCCTGCCGGACGACTACCAGGCCGGCGAGAAGCGGCCCATGATCGTCTCGTTCTACGAGAAGAACTCGCAGAACATGCATCGCTACACCTCCCCGAGCTTCGTGACGGGGATGGGAAGCCTCCCGGTCGAGGCCGTGAGCAAGGGATACATCACGATGATGCCCGACGTGTACTTCCGCACCGGGAGATCGCACAGCGACATGCTCGAGGCCGTCGAGGCCGCGACGCAGAAGGTGATCGAACTGGGCTACGCGGACCCGAAGAAGGTCGGTGTCCACGGCCACAGCTATGGCGGCGAGGGGGCCGCGTTCATCGGCACGAGGTCGAAGATGTTCGCCGCCGTTGGGGTGGGCGCTGGGGTCACCGACCTCACGACGGACTTCGCGCAGAGCTGGGGGTGGACCTACGCGGTCACGGGGGGCAGCGGGGACAACGCGTTCGAGTACTACCTCAATGGCCAGGGACGCTGGGGATTCTCCCCATGGGACAAGCCGGAGGTCTATCGGTTCGAGTCAGCGCTGACCCACGTGCCCCAGGTCACGGCACCGTTCCTCATCATGCACGGGACCGCCGACCCCACGGTGAGCTTCGTCGAGGGGATGAACCTCTACAGCGCCCTGCGCTACAACAAGAAGCAGGCGATCATGCTCGCCTACCCCAACGAGGGGCACGGCCTGCGCGGCATGGCCAACCGACGCGACCTCACCGAGCGCTACTTCCAGTTCTTCGACCACTACCTGCGCGGTCGCCCGGCCCCTGCCTGGATGACGCAGGGGGTGCCGTTCCTGGTGAAGGAGACGACGCGCATCGTCCCCTAGGCAAGGCGTGCACTCGCGGCCCCCAGGCGGATCCTGGGGGCCGCGGGCGACTCACCCGATCGGGATCCGTGCCGCATGGGCGGCCAACCACGCATCGAAGTCGAGGACGCCCGGGTGCAGGGCGCGGGTGCGACGCGGATCGCGGGCGCGCTGGAATTCGTCGCCCAGGATGTCATGGAACTGGAACATGTTCCCCAGGTCTTCAGCCCCCGGGAAGCCCAGTCCGCGATACGCGTCAAACGGCACGTTGTAGAACTGCACCTTCCGATTGAGCGCACGCGACATCTTCTCCGCCATCTCGTCGCCCGACAGCGACTCGCCGGCGAGGCCGATGCGCGCGCCCACCGTGCTCGGGCCTTCCACAAAGATGCCGTACGTGGCCCAACCAATGTCCTCGGCAGCGATCCCAGGCAACTTCGCTGAGCCCAACGGCATCGCCAGCACGAGCTCACCCTGCTCGTTGGCCCGCGGTCCCATGCCGAAATAGATGAAGTTCTC
The DNA here is from genome assembly GCA_016794835.1 of Gemmatimonadota bacterium. Classification (GTDB taxonomy): domain Bacteria; phylum Gemmatimonadota; class Gemmatimonadetes; order Gemmatimonadales; family Gemmatimonadaceae; genus RBC101. The sequence continues at coordinate 1,325 of JAEUJL010000023.1, forward strand.
CCAGTAGAACGCGGCCATCATGTAGGTCGTGGGAGCTCCCTCGTTCGCGAAGACGGCGTCGACTGCCCCCTTGCTGTCAAAGTGGGGCACCTTGTACTTGCCGTGAAGGGTGGGCATCCGTGTGTCGTCCAGCGGGACCCACTTGCGCGTGTCCTCCAGCGTGGACCACACCACATGCTGCAGGCCGGCGGCTCGCGTGGCACGCGCCATGGCGACGGCCTGGGCCCCTTCACGTTCCGCGGAGAAGTGTTCCCAGAAGTTGGTGACGCAAAAGGCGCCGTAGGCCCCGGCAAGCGCTGGAGCGAGGCTCGGTGGATCGTCCGCATCCGCCCCAACGACTTCGACGCCGAGTGCGGCAAGAGCCCGCGCCTTGTCCGACGAGGGGTTGCGTGTGATGGCGCGCGCAACGAACGCTCCATTCGGGTCCGCGGCAATCGCGCGGGCCAGGCCGCCGCCCTGCGCGCCAGTCGC
>JAEUJL010000058.1 GCA_016794835.1 Gemmatimonadota bacterium
CTCGGGGAAGGCGGGATGGGGGTGGTCTATCGCGGGGAGCGCGCCGACCTGGATGGCGTGGCGGCGATCAAGGTCCTGCGTGACGCCAGCCTCTCGCCCGCGCGACGCGACCGCTTTGTCGCCGAGCAGCGCACCCTGGCGCAACTGAGCCATCCGGGCATTGCCCGGTTGTTCGATGCCGGGACGTTGCCGGACGGCACCCCGTGGATCGCCATGGAGTACGTCGAGGGGCTGCCGCTCGACACCTACTGCGCCACGCACCGGGCCGGGCTGGGCGACCGGCTCCGGCTGTTGCGGGATGTGTGTCGCGCCGTGCAGCACGCCCATCAGCACCTCGTGGTGCATCGCGACCTCAAGCCATCGAACGTGCTCGTCACCGCGGCGGGCGAGGTCAAGCTGCTCGACTTCGGGATCGCGAAGCGCCTGGAGGAGTCGACGGACCCCGGTGCCACGCGCACGGGGCTGCGGCTCATGACGCCGGCGTACGCGGCCCCGGAACAGGTGCTCGGCCGCGCCCTTTCCGTGCGCACGGACGTGTACGCGTTAGGCATGATCGCGTGGGAGTTGCTCACGGGCCGGCTTCCCTTCGACCTGGCGGGAGCCAGCCCGGTCCAGGTGGAGCGACTCGTGGTCGAGCACGAGCCGGGCCGCCCCTCGGTCGCCGGCGCGGCGGCGGGCGTGGTGGTCAGCCGCGACCAGTGGGCCGACCTGGACGTGTTCTGCCAGACCGCCCTGCAGAAGGACCCAGCGCGGCGCTACGCCACGGTGGACGCCATGGCCCGCGACCTCGAGCGATTCCTCGCCGGCGAACCGCTGGAAGCGCGCGGCGACTCGTGGCGATACCGGGCGGCAAAGTTCGCGCGACGGCACGCCCGCGCGGTCTCGGTGGCGGCTGCGGTCCTCATCGGGGGGATCGGGCTGGTCTCGTTCTACACCATCCGCCTCGCACGCGCGCGCGATGCCGCCGTGGGCGAGCAGGTGCGCGCGCAGCGGATCCAGCGGTTCATGACGGACCTGTTTCGCGGACGGGATCCCGACGCCGGGCCCGCCGACTCCCTCCGCGTCATCGCGCTGCTCGAGCAGGGGGTGCTGGAAGCGCGCTCCCTGGACGCGGAGCCGGAGGCGCAAGCCGACCTGTACGAGACCCTGGGTGGCATCTACCAACAGTTAGGGTCCATGGGGCGGGCGGATTCCCTCCTCGCGGAGGCCCGCGCCGTGTGGAGCCGCGACCCGGTGGCCAACCGCCGGTCGCTCGCCCGCATGGACGTGTTGCTCGGCGACCTCCGCACCGACCAGGCACGTTACGCGGATGCGGACACCTTGCTGCGTGGCGCCGTGTCCACCTTGCGCGCCCTGTCCGGGGAACCCGGGGGCGACGTGTCGGTGGGCGACGCCCTCGTGGCGCTCGGACGATCGCTCACCGAGCGGGGCGCCCATGACACGGCGATCGTCGTGCTGGACACGGCCAACACACTGCTCGCCCGCGTCGCCCCGGACACCCGGGAACACCTGCGGGCGATGTCCGAGCTGGCCAATGCGACCTTCTACGCCGGCAACTACGATCGCGCCGACTCGCTCAACCGGCAGGTGCTGTCGCTCACCAGGCGCCTCTACGGCGAGCGCCACCCCCTGGTCGCCGAGGACCTGATGAACCTCGGCGCAACGGAGCAGGAGCGCGGGAACTACAAGGAGTCCGAGCAGCTCTTCCGCCAGGCCATCGACATCACGACCGCGTTCCACGGCGAGACCCATTATCGCACGGCGAGCAACGTGCTCTACCTCGGGCGCTCACTGTTGCTGCAGAACCGGTATGACGAGGCGCGCGCGGCGATGCAGCGCGCCCTGTCCATCCGGGAGCGGGTGTATCCGCCGACCCATCCGACGATCGCCAACACCCTCAACGAACTCGGCAGCCTCGCCATGCGCGAGGAGCGTTACGTCGATGCCCGCACGACCTTCGAGCGCGTGCTGTCGATCTATCGATCGGCCTACCCGGGGATGAATTTCCGCGTCGGCGTGGCCATCGCGAACCTGGGCGACACCTACCTGTACGAGAAGGACTACCGCCGGGCGGAAGCGCACTATCGCGAGGCCCTCACGCACTACATCGCCTCGCAGGGACCCGAGCACCTCAACACGGGAATCGGCTACATCAAGCTGGGACGCGCGTTGATGCGCGGCGGACGCTTTCGTGATGCCGAGCCCGAGATTCGCCGGGGCTATGCCATTGTGGCGAAGGTCGCGGAACCCACGGTGAGCTTCCTCCAGGCGGCGCGCCTCGACCTCTCGATCGTCTTCGATTCCACCGGGCGGCCGGACTCGGCCGCGAAGTACCGCGCCGAACGCGAGCGCTACATCGCGAAGTAGTCAGGGCGCGCCGAGGCGGGCGGCGATGCGGGTCATGCGCGCGCGGTTCACCCCCATATCGCCCTTCCCCAGGCGCGACGCCGAACGAAAGCGATAGACGCGGTTGGCCGTGTCGACGACGATTTCCACGTCATCCACAAAGCGAAACAACCGGCTCGTGGCTTCGGCGCGGAGGTACCCCGGCTGCTCCAGCACCACCCGTGTGCGCGGCTCGGCAAGCAGTGCCGCGCGGGCCGCGGCCTGCGCCGCGGTCGCATCACCGGTGAACGAGACGGCGGCCATGCGGTGTCCCTCGTCCGTGGCCTCCGTGGACACGCAGTTGGGGCTCGACGGGCAAGGCGGTAGCGGCCCGCCGGGAACCGCGAGCACTCCCGGCTTCCCATGGCAGGCAGCGAGGAGGGCGAGCACCGCGAGCCGCCATCCCAACCGAGGGCGCGTGAGTCCGTTCATGGAAGAGGTCATGTGCACACCAAGCGCGCCAACGACGCGCCGGGTTCCCTACTTGAGGGTGGCCCGGACCAGGTCCGTCCCGGTCGACAGGGTGACCGTTTGCGGCGAACCGTCCACGAACGGGTCTGCGCGCTCATAGGTGAGCACGAAGGGGCGCTCTTCACCGCTCGATCGACGCTTCATGAGCCCACTCACGCTGCCCCAGCGCGAGCCCACCTGGAGCACGCCGAGGGTTGTCGCCTCCATCACATCGCCGGAGGCCGGGTCCGTCAGGCGCAAGACGCCCGTTGCACGGCGGGTGCCCGCGGCCTGGGACAGCGTCATGGAGAGGCGCAGCGGAACGCCTCCATCCCCGATCGGCGTCGCCAGCCCTGCGGCGGCAAGGCGTCGTTGGGCCGCGTGCGCCGTCATGGGGCGGCTGGGCATCCAGCTGGCGCGGTAGAGCGCGCGCCCGGCTTTCTCGCCGGTCAGCTGGCCGTCGCGATACGTCACCGTCCCGTTCACCACCACGTGCCGGATCCCCTCGGACTTGAGCCCCGGGGATTCGAAGGTCGCGTGGTCGATCACCGTCGCGGTGTCGAAGACCGTGATGTCCGCGTGCATGCCAACGGCGAGGTAGCCGCGATCGACCATGCCCACGATGGTGGCCGGGAGGGCGGTCATCTTGCGGATCGCCTCTTCCCAGGTGAGGTGCTTCTGCTCGCGCACGTACCGCCCCAGGACCCGCGGGAAGGTGCCGAAGTTGCGCGGGTGTCCGGTGGAGCCATTCGTGGCCCCGCAATCGCAGGACACGGCGGCGCTGGGAAACTTGAGGATCTTCACGAGGTCACTCTCGTCGCCAAAGCCGAGGATGGCGCGTGGCGAGCTCTTCTCGAGGATCCGCACGAGGGCGTCGGCGGGCGACGTCGTGCCGAACTCGGTCATGAAGTCGGCGAGGGTCTTCCCGGTCCCGAGGACGAGCACCCCCTGCGGCCCGGTGAAGCGGCCGAGCATGGTCTCGTCCGTCTCGGCGATGATCCGCTTGCGCTGCTCCGGGTCGGCGAAGCGCTTGCGCATCTCGATGGGCCCGCCGTTCTGCGCCCATCCGGGGATCGTGAGGTCGGCGAGCCCGGTCATGCCCGACAGGTAGGGATAGACGTCGGCGGCGGTATACACTCCACGCTTTGTGTATGCCGCCATCTCGCCGAGGACCACATGGCCCTGGGTGCGCTCGCGGCCCGAGACCTTCATGTGCGTGATGACCGGCACCATCCCGGCCTGCTCGCCGATGCGCATCGTCTCCTGCACCGCGGCGCGCGCACTGTATCGCGTCTCGGGGAGCACCCGGTCGTGGTTGGGGAAGTTGGTGCGCCACTTGCGCGCCGGCGACACGACCTGGACGACCTCGGCTTCGGTGGCGAAGAACCCCGGCTTGTAGTCGAGCCCCGAGGACACCGCGTATGCACCTGCCTCAAGGTTCGACTGGATGAGGCCCTGCATCTTCGCCATCTCATCCGCGGTGGGCCGTCGATCGGTGGCACCGACCACGCTCGACCACACGCTGTTGAACCCGATCGCGGCCCCCGCATTCAGGGCGAGGCCGGCGGTGTCCAGCATCTGCAACTGGGCCTTGATGTCGAGCGGGCTGGAGCCGTCTGCATTCAGGATCTCGGTCGTGACGCCCTGGCTCAGCATGTTCTCGGCGACGCGCAACCCCGGCGCCGTCGCGTGGCTGTGCAGGTTGATGAAGCCGGGGGTGACCATCAATCCGCGCGCGTCGATCTCCCTTGCCGCGCGCCGGGTCGCCAGGTTCCCGATCGCGACAATGCGATCGCCACGCACCCCGACGTCACCGGTGAAGCGACGACCGCCACTCCCGTCGACGATCGTCCCGTGGCGGATGATCAGGTCGAGATCAGGTTGCGGCTGCCCGGCGGGAGAGGCGAGGAGTGCGAGCGCGGTGAGCGCGGCGAGTCGAGCAAACATGAGTGAGGGCTGGCGGAGACGGCGGAAAGGTGGCCGCTGAACCGGCCGATGGCCATCCCATGCCCGCGACGTTCACCGTCCCGGCGCGCGACTCGCATGCCGCGAAGCCAGGCGCCACCGCCCCGCGCGACGCACATAGGTCTCCGTGTACAAGAGCTCGGTCTCGTACGCGGTCCCGTCCACCGCCCCCTTCACCTGCATCCGCCCGGTGATGATCGCCGTGTGATCCCCATACAGCCGGACGGCGGTATCGTGCGGCACAATCTCCCGATATACCAGGCGTCCCGTGCGCGCGTCGGTCAGGACATCCTCGCGGCGTTGCACGATCCCATTGGAGTGGATGATGCGGGCGTCAGGCAGCAGGAGGTCCATCAACCGGACCGTATCGTTGGCCACCATCCACTCGAACTTGCGCAGGTGAAGGGCCAGCACCTCGGCCCCGGCGGCGCGACGGGAGGGCTGCCCCTCGAGCAGACCAGCGAGGAGTGCCAGTGCCAGCACGACGCGGGGCATCATGCGTGTCCGGGCTTCGCCGGCCGCACGGGGCCATGACCCGGATAGATCGTCGTCATTCCGCGATCGAGCAGGAGCGCCCACGAGCGCTCCACCATGGCCTGCGAGGCCTCGTCAGGCATCATCGGGTTGAGGTCCCCCGTGAAGGCGGCCCCGGTGTCGAGCAGGAGGGTGACATGGTCATCGGAGTGCCCCGGCGTGTGGAGGATCTCGCCGGCAATACCCAGCGTCGCGAGAAAGGCACGGCTGTCGGCGAGCGTGACCACCACGTTGTCGTGGGTGGTGATCTCCGTGTACCCGTCCGCCGGCTTCGTCCACTGCTTCATCGCGGGGATCGCTGACCGCTGCTCGGGGGTGACGATGAGCCGCATGCCACGTTGCTTGAGGTCCTGCGCGGCCCCGGCATGGTCGATGTGATAGTGCGTGGCCAGCCCGTACCGGATCTCCTGGAGCGGAATGTCCATTCGCGCGAGGTTGGCGAGGAGCGGTTGCACCATCCCGGGCCA
>JAEUJL010000071.1 GCA_016794835.1 Gemmatimonadota bacterium
GGCCATCAGCACGATCCCGGCCCACATGATGGCCGGGGCGTGCCCCTCCATGCGCTGCGCATCCACCTTGGCGGCGATGGCAAACAACACGATGCCGGCCGCCACGCCCGTGAGCTGCTTCATGAAGAACGTCGACGGCGGATCCCCCTTCTGCAGGGCTTCCAGGGCGCTGGCCGAGAAGAGGGTGGCCAGCCCGAGCGCCACCAGCACGGCGGTGATCAGGATCAGCGCCCGCGCCTCGAGTCCCATGGCCCACCGTTCGCGCACACTCGCGTTCGTCACGGGGCGTCTCCTCGCGCGGCGCGCGCAAAGGCGGCGCCGCGCTCCTGGTAGTTGTTGAACATGTCGTAGCTCGAGCAGGCGGGAGACAGGAGCACCGCCCATCCCGGCTCGGCCACGGCGCGCGCCCGCCGCATCACGGCCCCAAAGTCCCCAAGCACGCGCTCGACCGGCGCCCCGCGTCCGCCCAGGTCGCCCATGATCTCGTCACTCGCTTCCCCATATACGAGGACGCGCTGGCAATGCTGCGTGATGAGTGGCAGGAGGCTCGAGTACGGCTCGCCCTTGTGGCGCCCCCCGAGGAGCAGGATCGTCGGGCGCGACATCGCCTCCAGCGCCACGCGCGCCGACGCGACATTGGTCGCCTTGGAATCGTTGATCCAGGTGATGCCGTCGAACTCCCCCACCACCTCGAGCCGGTGGGCGGGGGGACGGAAGGTCGTGAGCGCCTCCGCGAGGCGCGCCCTGGCTTCATCGCTCTCGTGCGCCGGGTCGGCGACCATGACGGCCAGGGTGGCGGCCAGGGCGTTCGCGACGTTGTGCCCGCCGAGGAGTGGCAGCCGGTCACGCTCGAGGAGCGGCGCATCGCGCACGACGAGCATGCGGTGCGCCCGGTCCAGGAAGGCGTCGCCCAACCGCCCGGCAATGCTGAAGGTGGAGACCTGCCCGGCCAGCTCCGCACACATCCGCTGGCTCGCGCTGTCGTCCGCATTGGTCACCCAGTGGGCGCCGGGCCGATCATGCTGGAAGAGCAACGCCTTGTCGGCGTAGTACGCTTCCACGGACGGATAGCGATCGAGGTGATCGGGACTCAGGTTGGTCAGCACACCAACCGTCGGTTGCAGCGACGGGGTGTCGTGCAGCTGGAAGGAGGAGATCTCCAGCGCCAGCCACCCCGGGGGCGCGTCCCGCAGCGCCACCTCGCAGACCGGGGTGCCGATGTTCCCCACGGCCGCCGCGTCGCGCCCAAGCGCCCGCAGCAGGTGCTCCACGAGCGCCGTGACGGTCGTCTTGCCATTCGTCCCCGTGATGGCGATGACCCGGGCGTTCGGCAGGGCCGACAGCCCGAGCTCGACCTCCGAGGCGATCGGGACCCCATGCGACCGCGCGACGACGAGCGGCTCCGCGTCCGGTGGCACCCCCGGGCTCGCGATGACGCGCGCGGCCTGGCGGATGCGCTCCAGGTCGTGCCGGCCGAGCTCCACGGTGGCCCCCAGGCTGCGCGCGACCGCCGCGCGCTCCTCGAGCGCAGCCCCCTGCCCCGCATCGGACACGTAGACGTCGTGCCCCTGGCGCCGCAGCAGCCGCGTGGACGCGAGCCCGCTCGATCCCAGGCCGATGACGGCCACCTCGCGCGCGGTCATCGCAGCTTGAGGGTCGCGAGGGCCACAAAGGCGCAGAGGATCCCGAGGATCCAGAAGCGCACCACGACCTGCGATTCCCGCCAGCCCTTCTTCTCGAAGTGATGGTGGATGGGCGCGGTAAGGAAGACCCGGTTCGCGCGCGCGTACTCCTCGCCGAAGCGTCGTTTGCGGACCTTGAAGACCGTCCGCTGGATGATGACCGACATGGTCTCCATGGCGAAGACCCCACCAACAAAGAACAGCAAGAACTCGGACTTGAGCAGCACGGCAATGGCACCGAGCGCCCCACCGAGGGCCAGGGCCCCGGTGTCCCCCATGAAGACCTGGGCCGGGAAGGTGTTGTACCACAGGAAGCCGATGCACGCCCCGACGAGCGCCAGGCAGAGGATCGTCAGCTCACCGGCGCCCCGCAGGTAGAACAGCTGCAGGTAGCTGCTCGCGTCCACGCGCCCCATCACGTACGCAAAGAGCGCAAAGGTCGTCAGCGCGATGGCGCACAACCCGGCCGCGAGTCCGTCCAGGCCGTCGGTCAGGTTCACGGAGTTGGAGACCCCCGTGATGATGAAGGTGACGAACGGGACATAGGTCCACGCCAGCCACGCGGCGGCGGGAACCAGGAGGACATTCTTGACGAAGGGGAGCGTGGTCGATGCGCCCGGGAGGTTGGAGACCGGCCACAACCAGAGGATCAGGCCAAACACCAGCCCGATCCCCACCTGCCCGGCCAGCTTGTACCGCTCGACGAGTCCCTCGTTCTTCTTCCCTTCCCGCTTCTGCTTGAGCTTGAGGTAGTCGTCCAGGAAGCCGATCCCCCCCATCCACAGGGTGACGAGGAGGGCCAGGACGACATAGCGCTGGTTGTCGAAGCGCGCCCAGAGCAACGTGGGCACGACCGCACAGACGAGGATGATGAGCCCACCCATCGTCGGGGTCTGCCCCTTCACCTGGTGGGTTTCCGGCGTCCCCTCACGCACCACCTGCGACACCTTCAGCGCCTGCAGGCGCCGGATCAGTGGCGGGCCGAAGATGAAGGTCAGGAGCAGCGACGTGACCGCGGCGGCCGCCGCCCGCACCGAGATGTACCCGATGAGGCGGAAGATCGGGACGTCGTCGATCCAGGGCGAGAGGAGGAAGTGTAGCACGTGGGTAACCTAGTGACTTTGAACAGGAGCCGATGCACCACCCAGCGCCGCCAGCTCCGGCAGGAGCCGCTCGAGCCGCGTCCCGCGTGATCCCTTGAGCAACACCAGGCTGTCCGGGGCCACCCGCGGGCGCAACGCCGGCCACACCGTCGTGACATCCGGCGCCGTCACCACGCGCGGGTCGCCAGGCGCCACCCGGGCAAACGCATCGACGAAATCGCCCACGGCCGCGATCACGTCCGCGCGCGATTCCACCGCGCGTCGCGCGATCGCGTCATGCAGGGCCGCGCTCTCCGCGCCCAGCTCGAGCATGGATCCCAGCACCACCACCCGCCGCATGGTGCCGTCCATCGCATCCATGGTCGCGAGGGCCTCCCTCGCCGACGCCGGGTTGGCGTTGTACGCGTCGTTGTAGATGCGCAGCGTCCCCAGGCGCTCCACGACGGAGCGCATCGCCGCCGGGGGCGTCGCGGCGAGCCCACGCGCGATGCTGGCGTCGTCCACCCCGCAGGCCCGGCCCACCGCCACCGCCAGGCAGGCATTGCGCACGTTATGCGCGCCGACGAGCGGAATGGTCGCAGGGTGCTCCCCCAGCTGCAGCCAGCCGCGCCCATCCCCGTCCACCCCCCAGGCGTCCGGTCGCACGGTGCCGGCGTCGACCCCGGCCTCGATCACCGCGCCACCGAAGGCCCGCGCGGCCACCCCAACTTCCGGCTGCGCCGCGGGCACCACGATCGTTGGCACCCCGTGGCAGATCGACACCTCTTCTTGCAGGACGCCGGCGAGGGAGCCAAACCCCTCGAGGTGCTCCTCGCCAATCGACGTGATGACCGCCACGTCGGGCTCGACCAGGTCGCGCAGGAGCGCCACCTCTCCGGGATGGTTCGTCCCCACCTCGACGACCGCGAGCTCGGCATCGGCCGGAATGCCCAGCAGCGTCAGCGGGACGCCCACCTGGTTGTTGAGGTTGCCGGCCGTCGCATGCACCCGGAGCCGTTCGCCCAGGACCGACGCGAGCATCCCCTTGGTGCTCGTCTTGCCGTTGGATCCCGCGACGGCCACCACGCACCCGCCCCAGGTGCGCCGCCACCAGCGTCCCAGGGCGCCTAACGCCGCCGTCGTGTCGTCCACGACAAAGACCGGCACGCCAGCCGCGGCCGCCGCCCGCGGGTCGCTCACGACGAGCGCCGCCGCCCCGGCCTGCACCGCCTGCGCCACGAAGGCATGGCCATCAAACCGCTCGCCGACGAGCGCCACGAACAGGTCGCCCGCGCCAATCGACCGCGTGTCGGTGGACACCGCGCGCAGGGGGGTCTCCCCCGACGGCCGTGCCCCGGTCAGCAGCGGTCCCAGCGCCGCACCCACGCGGTCCAGCGTCCAGGCGCTCATGCCTGCCCCGCCAATTCGCGGGTGATCGCGGCCTCGTCAAACGGCAACTTCTCCGTGCCGCGGATCTGGTAGGTCTCGTGCCCCTTCCCGGCGAGCACGATGACATCCCCGGTCCCCGCGACGGCCAGCGCGCGCGCAATCGCCGACCGACGATCCTCGATCCGTTCGTGGCGGCCCAGGGTCATCCCCGCCTCGATCTCCTCGAGGATTCGCGTGGGGTCCTCGGTGCGCGGGTTGTCGCTCGTGAGGATGACGACGTCCGCGAGTCGCTCGGCAATCGCCCCCATGATCGGGCGCTTTCCGCGGTCGCGGTCCCCACCACACCCAAACACCACGATCAGCTTCCCGGGACAGAACGGTCGCACCGCCTGCAGGGCGCGCTCGAGGGCGTCGGGCTTGTGGGCGTAGTCGCGCAACACCACCGGAGCGGCGAGGATGCGCTCCAGGCGGCCGGGCACCTGCGGGAGGGTGG
>JAEUJL010000086.1 GCA_016794835.1 Gemmatimonadota bacterium
GAGCGAGCACGGGATCCTCAACGAGGATGTCTTCGTCACCTCCGGCGGCGACGGCTTTGTCGCCCGCGTCGACCCGGACGATCCCAACACCATCTACTCCGAGTCACAGCACGGCGTGATCTCGCGCTTTGACAAGCGCACCGGTGAGCGGATTGGGATCCAGCCGCAGGAAGCGAAGGGTGACACCGCACTCCGCTGGAACTGGGACACACCCTACATCATCTCGCCGCACAACAGCAAGCGCCTCTACATCGCGGCGCAGTGGGTCTATCGCTCCGACGACCGCGGCAACACGTGGCGCAAGATCTCGGGCGACCTCACGCGCAAGATCGACCGGAACAAGCTGGCGGTGATGGGGAAGGTCTGGGGACCGGATGCGGTCGCCAAGAACACCTCCACCGCTGACTACTCCAACATCTCGGCGCTGCAGGAGTCGCCACGAAAGGAAGGACTGCTCTGGGTCGGCACCGACGACGGCCTCGTCCAGGTCTCGGAAGACGGTGGCGCCAACTGGCGCAAGATCGAGTCGTTCCCCGGCGTGCCAACGGACGCGTACGTCACGCGCATTCGCCCGTCGAACCACGACGCCAACGTCGCCTACGTCACCTTCAGCAACCACCAGAACGGCGACTTCAAGCCGTACGCCCTCAAGACGACGGACCTCGGCCGCACCTGGACCTCGATCACCGGCGACCTCCCGACCCGCGGCGGCGTCTTCGCCATCAATGAAGACCACGTCGATCCGCAGCTCCTCTTCCTCGGCACCGAGTTTGCCGCCTGGGTCAGCAAGAACGGGGGCACCAACTGGATGAAGATCCCCGGCGTGCCCACCATCAAGGTGGCCGACATCGCCATCCAGAAGCGGGAGAACGACCTCGTGCTCGGCACCTTTGGGCGCGGGATCTGGATCGTGGATGACTACACGGCCTGGCGCCAGATGAACGCGACGACCGTCGCCGCGGCAGCCACGTTGTGGCCGGTGCGCGATGCGCTCCTCTACGTGCCGACGCAGCGATATGGCGGTGGGCGCAACGCCTTCCAGGGGGAGATGCTCTACTCCGGCGACAACCCGGCGTACGGCGCGTGGTTCACCTACTCGCTCAAGGAGTCCATCCAGACGCTGCGACAAAAGCGCACCGCGGCGGAACGTGCCGCCGAGCGTGCGGGCCAGCCGATCAAGTACCCCACGGCCGACGAGCTGCGCGCCGAAGCCGCCGAGGAAGCGCCGACGATGCTCCTCACGATCTCGGATGAATCGGGCAAGGCGATCCGTCAGATCACCGGCCCCACGGCGCGCGGCCTCAATCGCGTGGCCTGGGACCTGCGCCATGCGTCGCACCAACTCACCACAGCGCGCCCGGCCGCCGATGATGACGGCGGCGGCTTTGGCGGCGGGGCCAATGGGCCCTACGTGGTGCCGGGGAAGTACTCGGTGACCCTGGCCCAGCGCGTCGGTGGCGTCGTCACCCAGGTGGCGGGCCCCGTGAGCTTCAACGTCACCCTCGACCCGACCGGTGGCCTCACCATCGCCGACCACCAGGCCCGGGGACGCTTCCAGGCCCAGGTCCGCGAACTGCAGCGCCAGATGACGGGGGTCACCCAGTCCGCCACCGAGACCTCCACCAAGCTGGACCAGATCCGCCGAGCCCTCGACCAGGCGCCCTGGGCCCCGGCCGCCCTTGGCACGCGCGTGCGCGAGCAGGCGCGTCGCCTCGCGGAGATCCAGCGCGCG
>JAEUJL010000098.1 GCA_016794835.1 Gemmatimonadota bacterium
GCCTTCCACGCGGCCCCCTCGAACTGGCTCTTGGACTCCGGCTGGACGGCACTCCGGAGCTGCACGATGTCCAGCAGGAAGAACACCAGCAGCAGCCCGAACGCGAGGGCGAGCCCAATCAACAGGAAGGCCGTCAACCGCTGCATCAGGTCGTGCCCCGCGGACGCCGCGACCAGGATGGCGAGGACGATGCCCAGGACCGGGGTCAGGAGAAATCCGGACAACAGCCCGACGGACGCGAACCGCCACTCGATGTTGTCCAGCCGCAGGGGGAGCACCCCCGAAACGAAGTCGAGCGCCGGGGTGGCAATCAGGAGGAGGGCGATCAGGTAGAGTGGACCCGCCAGGGTCTCGATGATCTCGCTGCGTCGCTGGCTCATGGGGGAGGGCAGGGGAACCGAAAGGTATCTGACAGCAAAACGACCCTGCGAGGTCTCGGGTCACGCCCGGGGATGCGAAAAGGGCCGTGCGTTTCCGCACGGCCCCTCGGCAGGTCACGTCGAAGGGGTGACGTGAGCTACACGAGCGATCCGCGGCGAACCGCGAAGCCGACGATGAGCAGCACCCCGGTTCCCATCAGGACCCAGGTCTCCGGTTCCGGCGTGACGCCCGAGGTCAGGAACTCCTGCGTCCCACGGCCGCTGACCACACCCGCGGCGTTCACGTCGGTCACGATCGTCCACTTCGAGAAGTCGAAGTTGTTCGCGCCGCCCGTGTTGTACCAGGTGGAGGCCTGGGCGAGCCAGTACGCTTCCTGGGTGTTGTTCGTGGTGCTCGTGCCGCCGTTCGGCTGGCCGGGGTTCAGCAGGTTCCACATCGCCGTCTGGATGCCACCCCACTGGGTGGTCGTGACCCCAGAGGTGTTGAACAGCGACGCCAGGTAGGCAGCCTGCTGGTACTGGGCCAGCTTGGCGTTGCCGTGCCGGGTCAGGCTCAGGTCACCAGAGGCGAGGTTCGTGAAGTTCGCCGACCAGGTGTGCCCCCACGAGATGCTGTTGAGGACGTCGACGCAGTAGAGGTCGATCTTCGGGCGGGTCGGGTCCGAGGTGACGGTTCCCCAGAACGGGCCGACGTAGTACCCGTACGCCGTGATGGCCGGGTTCGGCTTCGTCGGCTGGAACTGCAGCTTTCCGCCACGGGGCTGGGCCTCGGCGGTTGCCGCGGCGAAGGCGAGGGAGGCTGCGAGGATTCGGCGGAACGTCATGTGTGGATTCGGTTGTGGCGCACCGTGAAACTGCGACTGTTGTGCAACACCGGCCCGGCTCGGCTCTGGACGGGCACCCGGAGTTGTCCGAGACCGGGGCCGATGTGCGGTAGCTCACAGAAGCAGGTGTCATGCCATCACACTTGGGCTTTCCTCATCCAGGAGTTCAGTACGACCGATCGGACTGGCAAACAGTTGTAGATCAATGAGATAGCCTCCGGGCTCTCCGTCGCTCGGCGTCGATGGAACGGTCGAAGTGCCCGAACGGCCCGGACGAATGTCCCGAGGGGTGTCGCGCACCGTGTTGCACGTCCTCCACCTGGCTCATCCGTGCAAGTCATTGTGCCGTAACGTGTTGCGGGGCGACGCATCTGAAAACAAACAACAAGGGGTCGATCCATTGTATGGATCGACCCCCCAACGACCTGCGGGAGAGAGTCCGGTCTAGGCCGCTACGCCGTATCCGCCGATTCTCAGCGCCTCGCTGATTCCCTCGTTCGCTGACTGGGCCATGCGAACAGCCGCGGTGAACATCCGCTTGGCGACCATCGCCTCCACGAGTCCCTGGTCCATCCGGCTTTCTTCGGCCTCAGCCGGCCCCGCCTTGGACGGGGCTCCCTGCTCCGGTCGCAGCGATGCGCGCGCAATCTTCTCCGCCGCTTTGTCCATGGCCGCGCCCTGCCGTTGAATGCCGGCCAGGTGCGAGTTCAGTGGGTTGATCGTCATGGCGTTCTCCGGGTGGCCTCGATTGCGATCTGCGTCACAAACCGTTGAAGCGGATGTAGCCTCGACCATCAGTCTCGGCGCGTGACGAGCAGACTTTAGCGTTCGGTCACACTGTCCGGTCGCTGACCAACTCCCGTTCGCGGGTGCTGCGTGTTCCCCCTTCTATGAACTCGGCGATGCGATCGCCGGCCTTCGCCGCATCCTCCTCACCCAGCGCGACCAGTCGCTCCAGGTAGTCCTTCTGGAACATGACGAGCGAGAGGATGTCCGGGCTTTGCGTCTTCTGTGTACCGAGCCCTCGCGTGAGGAACCGGAAGACGGACGGAAGGCGCGGTTCGTACTCCCGCGACAGTCGCCCGAGGTCGCGCGAGGGTCGCAGCACGAGCATGTCGATGATCCGCAGCCCATTCCGGTCGGCGGGAGGGACGCGTGCGATGACCTCGTTCAGGCGCTGCAGTCGCGCGACGTCCTGGTCAATGAGGTCCAGGAAGATCGCGTTATAGAGCACGCCGAGCACCTGCGCCGGCGGCGGGTACCCCACCAGCTGCGGTCGGTCCGCTTCGGAGCGGGTGCGATCGTAGCGGGTCGCGATGGTGATGATCCGCGAGGCCCCAAGGTGCAGGGCCGGCGAGATCGGTGCGGCCAGCCGGATCCCGCCGTCTCCGTACCATTCGGAGCCGACCTGGGTCGCCGGGAACAACAACGGCAATGCGGCGGACGCCATCACGTGATCCACGGTGAGGTGCGCGCGCTCGCTCCGCCGTTGTGGTCGTTCCCACAGCTCGATGTCACGGCCCTGCACCCAGGTCACCGACTGCGAGGTGGTGTAGCTCGTCGCACTCACCGCGACCGCGGCGAGGCGTCCGCGCGCCAGGTTGGCGTCGATGCCGGAGATGCTGCCGTCGGGCGACCGCGTCAGGACCTCCTCGAGGAAGGCGCGCAGGGGTGCGGTATCCACCATCCCCTTGAGCCGCTCCGGGTGGCCGCGACCTCCGCCGATGAGGCGGAGCCCGCTCCGGATCACGGTGGAGGCCAGGGTCGCGGTGTCCACGCGGAAGACGCGATCTGGCGTGAGCGATACCCAGAGCCGGACCAGGTCTTCCATCGCTTCCAGGAAGGTTCCCTGGTGCGAGGCCA
>JAEUJL010000116.1 GCA_016794835.1 Gemmatimonadota bacterium
GGCGCAGCTTGCTGCGCGGGTCCTCGGTGCTGGGGTAGGTCTGGGCCGCGACGACGGTGGGAAGCGTCAACAGCGCGAGCCACGCGGACGCACGACGAACTCGAAGCATGCGGAGGGACTCCAGGGACGAGGGTAAGACGAGCTCACGACAGTCGACTGGCGCCCGATGATCACGGGTGCCGCAGACGACACAACCAGCGGGCGTGAACGATACGCTAGCCGAGGGCCGGACGTTGCGCCAACACGGGCACATCCCGTCCATGCGGCAGGTCGAGCGGCGCGGGATCGACGTGCCAGGCCCGACGGCGCGACGACCGGGACAACAACGCGCTCAGGCGCCGGGCTCGCCCTGACGACGCCGTAGTCCGACCGGCGCGGAGGTCGTCGACGCGACCCGCGAGGCGACCCACTCGCGATCGTCGCGGGCCAGCTCCACCATGTCCATCGGCACCGGCAGGTGCACCGGGGCCACCAGGCGACCATTCGGCCGCAGCGCGCGCACCAGCGACGGTACCACGGCGCTCGACACCCCGGCGCCGAGCAGGACGCCACGCAGCGACCCGGCGGCCAGCGGGACCACGGCGCCGCACCAGAGCGTCGAATGCCCGGGACGCGCGGAGTGGCCCACCGGGTTCACCAGCAAGGTGGCCACCGACGCCGCGTCCTCCAGGGCGTCGGCGAGCGCGGCGGCGTGCCCCGCGAGCACCACGCGGCCTCCCGGTTCGGACAAATCAAGCAATGCCTGCGCGCGAAGGACGTCCTCGGGCGCCAGGACGCCCGGTGGGGATCCCATTGGGGCCGCCGGATCCGTGAAGTGCACCGCGCCGTCCCGCACGCGATACTCGGCCCGGCAGACCGGGCAGCCCAGGGCCCCCTCCGCGATGTACCGGCCGTGGTAGCGCTCCACGGCGGCCACCAGCCACGTCTCCTCGTGTGCTCCGGGGCACCGCAGCGCATCCACCAGCTCAATGAACATGCGCGCTACCGGTAGCCGAGCCGGACCTCGTCGACGTTGACATGCGCGGGACGCGAGACCGCCCACACCACGGCGTCGGCGACGTCTGCCGGGTGCAGCATCGCGGCGCGTGGTGGAAAGCCGGGACGGGACTCCGGATGCAGCGGGTCCCAGATGGGGGTGTCCACGGGCCCCGGCGAGATGAGCGTGGTACGCACCCCGCTCCCCTGCGTCTCCGCGCGCACGACCTCGTGCAGCCCCCGCATCCCGTACTTGGTGAGGGCGTAGGCGCCGTTCTCGGGAAAGGCCGCATGGTCGGCGATCGACCCGATCGAGACCACGTGGCCGGTCCCGCGCGCGCGCATCGCCGGGAGGAGTCCGTGCAACAGGTGATAGGGGGCCCGCACGTTGAGGTCGATCATCTGGCCTACCGCCGCCAGCGACAGCGCACCGACCGCACCGAGGTCAAACGCGCCCGCATTCAGCACCAGGAGGTCCGGGACACCCACCTGGTCGCGCACGAAGTCGAGGAGCGCCCGGACTTGCGCGGGGTCGCCGAGGTCAGCCACCACGGGGGTGGCGCCAGGGAGCGACTCTGCCAGCGTGTGCAGCGCGTCGCGCGACCTGGCCACCATTACCACCCGCACCGCACTCGCGGCCAGGGCACTCGCGATCGCCGCGCCGATGCCACGCGACGCCCCGGTCACCAGTGCGACGCGCCCGGCGAGGCTCACCGGGGGCCCGAGCCGTGGGCCAGGCGCAGGAACTCGTCGCGCGTCATCGCATCGTCGCGGAAGGTCCCGAGCAGCGACGAGGTGATGGTCTTGGAATTCTGCTTCTCCACGCCGCGCATCATCATGCACAGGTGGTACGCCTCGATCACGACGCCCACCCCGCGAGGCTGCAGGACCTGCTGGATGGCCTGGGCGATCTCGCCCGTCAGGCGCTCCTGCACCTGCAGCCGGCGCGCAAACATGTCGACGATCCGCGGCAGCTTGGACAATCCGACAATGCGCCCGTTGGGGATGTAGGCAATGTGCGCCTTCCCAAAGAACGGCAGCATGTGATGTTCGCACATCGAGTAGAGCTCGATGTCGCGCACCATCACCATCTGCTCGTGGTCCTCGGCGAAGATCCCCTCGCCCACGACGTCCTCGACCTTGAGGGCGTAGCCGTGGGTGAGGAAGCGCATCGCGTTCACCACCCGGTGCGGGGTGCGCACCAGCCCCTCGCGGGCCGGGTCCTCCCCCACCAGCTCGAGCTGGCGGCGGACGAGGTTCTCGAACTCGAGGCACTCCGCCCCCGCGAACGGGGCGTCGTCGGTCTCAACGGGCTTGATCTGCCAGGGCATAGGGGAGGTCATGCAGACTCACCATGATAGTCAACAAAGTTGTGCTCCGTCTCCCACAGCCGCAGCCGCGTGAGGGAGGCAGGGGCCACCTGGGGGGCCAGGACGTTCCAGATCGCCACCACGAGGTTCTCGCTCGTCGGGTTGATCCCCCGCATGAACGGGACATCCAGGTTGAGGTTGCGGTGGTCGACCTGCTCCAGCACCTCGCGCTCCACCAGGTCACGCAGCTGCCCGAGGTCCATCACGTACCCCGTGACCGGGTCAATCGGGCCGGACACCGAGACGTCCAGCGTGTAGTTGTGGCCGTGCCAGTTGGGGTTGTTGCACTTGCCGAAGAGGGCGGTGTTCTCCGCCTCGCTCAGCGCCGGATTGTGGACCCGGTGGGCCGCATTGAAGCGCAAGCGACGTGTGACGGTGACGACGGGCACGGGCGACCGGGTGGGAGGGTGGTCAGGCGCACGGGCCCCACATCGCCCCGGTGCCCCTCTCCAACACGGTCAGCGGCGGCGGAGTTCCCGCGGGGGCCAGAACGACGAAGGGCCCCGGCAACGCCAGGGCCCTTCCAAAGTCGGGAACGAAGAGGGTTTTTTGAAGCCCAGACGATAGGAATAAGATCCGCAACCAGCCTTCCGCCTTCCCCGCGCTGGGGCATGACGTCGACCAACCTGTTGGACCCCTACGTTGGACTTGTTGGCTCAAAAAATCGGTCTCTCCGCCCCCTTATACTTCGGGCTGACCTAGTCTACCCCCTGGCCTGGCCTCCGTCAAATGGACCTTGGAATCGCAGCTGCCCTCGTCATGCTGGGCGTGTGGGCCTTCGCCACCTTTACGACCGAGGCCCCCGGTTGGATACATGGACTCCTCACCGTGGGGGTCTTCCTGCTGATCTACCGCATCGTGGTGAAGGGGAAAGTGAAGGAGTAGTCGGGGCGCGGGACGCGGGACGCGGGGCGCAGGGCGCGAGCTCGCACCGTCGCGACCTGCGACCTGCCACCTGCCACCTGCCACCTGCCACCTGCGACCCGCGACCCCCGCGCCCCATGCGACCTGCGCCCCGCGCCCTGCCGTCCCGGTCCGCATCCTTGCCATAACAGGTGACCTCCGTCACATTAAGTGGCGTGTCGATCCCATTAAGCTACCGCGCGGAGCTTGCCAACCAGATCCTGGTCCGGCTCCGACAGCTGCCGGAGACCGCATGGGCCGAGGCCCGACGGCTGCGCGAGGAACGACCCCACCAGCACCTGATGGTCCTCGGCCTCGCCGAGCACGCCGTCGAGCAGCTCTCGGAGGAGTTCGGCACCGACCTCGTCTCCGTCGTGCGCGCGCACCTCAACGATGTCGACCTCATCGCGGCGCCCACGACCGATCCCCGCAACCCCATCGCGCGGGGCGCAGTCCTCGCCGCGTTCCTGCGCGAGTCGTCCGGGTTCAACGCCGCCGCCTTCAACGAACTGTTCCGGCCGATCGCCCCGTTCATCGACCTGGCGGACGTGGAACGCACCGCGCGGCACGCCATTCTCGAAGGGGAATCCCGCCCCGAGGCCTCAGCCCCGGCCGCGCCGATCGTCCGGCGGCAGGCCTGAGGCCGCTCAGATCTCCCAGTTGCTAAACACGATGCCGCTGCGCGCCACCACCTCGGGGTAGCCGCGCAGGGTCATCCGCAGGTCGGTCCACCGCACGCGGGCGCCGAGCCCCACGAGGGTATCCCACGCCACCTGGTACCCGGACTGCACCCGAACCGCGGCCCGCTGCGTGCCCGCCCGGCGCGCGGCGGATGCCACCATCACCATCAGCGGCACCAGGTCGGCGTCATGCTCCACGGCGAGCTTGAGCACCCGCAGCTCTTCGCGCGCGCGCCCCTCGACGAGTGGCACCGCATGGTACACGGCGAACCCGCGCACCCCCTGCGGTCCGCGGAGGATGCAGGTGTCGCCCAGCCCGAGTTCCTGGGTGAGCTGCAGCTCACGGGTGAAGTCGCGCCCCGGGATCAGCCGGCTCACCAGGTCGCGACAGGCCGCGATGGCGTCCTCGCGATCGGCGGGACGCATGGCCCCGAGGGTGTCCACCGGCGCATCCGCGGCGTCCAGGGTCAGGGTGATGGTCAGGGGACCCGGGACGAAGCCCAGCGAGGCGTAGAAGCCGATGTTGTCCACGGTGCGGGGCATCGTCTCCAACCCGACCGTCGTCGCGCCCTCCGCCAGGAGCCAGGCCGCTCCGGCCTGCACGATCGCCTTCCCGACCCCACTCCCCTGCCATTCCGGACGGACCGCGAGCGGACCCATCCACCCCTCGGTGCCGGACCGATGGGCGACGTTGAACGCGGCCACTTCACCCGCCGGGTCCCGCCACACCATGGCCCCGGCGCGCGCTCCCTCGATCGCGTAGCGCCAGATGGCAGGATTGAGCTGCGGCACCCGCACCCCCACCATGCCATCGCGCCGGTACCGCTCGGTGAACGCGTCCGCAAAGACCCGGTTCACCGCATCGATGTCGGTGACGCGCATGGGGTGCGGCCCGGTGATGGCGCGCGTGGTCCCGATGGAGGTGGTCACGCGCCGGACCCGGCCAGGGCGGTCCCGCGAAACAGTCCTTCATCCGGCAGCGGATCGGTGGCGTCCTGCACGACCGAGCTCCCGGTCTTCACGTCGTAGGACAGGCGCAGGATCCGCTGGTCGCCGGCGCCATCGCTGATCGACTCGATGTGCGACATCAGGATCACCTGCTCGAACTGGTCCTGCAGGCGGCGGAGCAGCCCGATCACATTGAGCTGCCGCGGCTGGTCGAGGGACCCGAAGATCTCGTCGAGCACCAGGAGCGACAGGCGCTGGCCACTGCGCTCGGCGATCATCTGGGAGATCGCGAGGCGCAGCGCGAGGTTTGTCAGGTCCTCCTCACCGCCCGAGATCACCGGCTTGGGGCTCCCGTCCTCCGAGACGACGACGTTGTAGTCATCATCCATGGTGAGGTCCGAGTACCGGTGATCGGTCAGCTCCGCGAGGAACTCCCCGGCGAGCTGGGCCAGTTCCGGGCGCAGGGCGTGGTTGAGGTCCGTGCGCAGGTCCGTGTACGCCCGGTCGAGCTGTTCGTGCAGCTTGCGGTCCCGCAGGAGGCCCGCCTCCAGCTCCTGGGCGCGCCGCAACTCCCGCATGGCCGCCGTCGCCCCTTCCACGGCCCGATGGGCGGCCTTGAGCTCGGCCGCCGCACTCGCCCGGCGCACCTCGGCGTCCTGCAGGGCCTGGGCGGCGGCCTCCTGGGCCTGGCGTGCCGCGACGAAGTCCTGCTCCGAGAAGCGCATGACATCGCGCTCGGTGTGCAGGTGGGCGAGCCGTTCCTGCAACTCCTGGCCCCGACGACGCACGTCCTCGCGCGCCGCCAGCAGCTCCGGTTCGCGCTCGAGCTGCGTCGAGAGCCGCGTGGCCCGCTCGTTGAGCGGCGCGAGCCGGTCGATCTCGGCGCGCAGTTCCACGTGGCGGGCGGCGTCGTACCCCTGGGGGATGCCGGCGAGCTCCTGCTGCATCGCGGCCAGTCGCTGGGACTTGGCCTCGATCTCCCGGTCCAGGGCGACCACCTCCTGCGCGTCGCCTCGTGCGGTGGCGAGCTGCCCCTCCAGCTCCCCAAGCAGGCGTTGCATCTCGCGCCGCTCCTCCTCGAGTTGCGCCACTTCCGGTGGCATCACCTCCAGCTGAGTGAGCCGCGTGCCGTAGTACCGCCCATCCACCGTGATCGTGTCCAGCTGCTCGTCGACCTGGTCCAGGACGGTCCGGAAGTTCTCCCCCAACACTCGCGTGCAGGTGGGGCAGGCCCCATCCTCGCCCAGCTCCACGATGCGGTCGCGCTGCTTCTTGATCTCGGTGTACTGCGCCCGCAGCGCGTCGCGCTTGGTCTCCGCTTCCTGCCGGTCGCGCACCCAGTCGGTGCGCAGTTGCTCCAGCCGCGCGACGAGCTCCTCAAAACGCGCGCGCTCCTCGACCAGTCGCGCCGACAGCGTCACCTCGCGCTCACCGGCATCGGCCACCTGGCGGCGCCGTCCCTGGCGCTCCTGCAGCTCCTCGGTGAGGACGCGCACCCCGTCCGTCAGCGCCAGCCGTCGCCCCTCGGCCCGGTTCAACTCCTCCAGCCGGTTGTACTCCGCGGCGAACGAGGCCATCGGGGCCAGCTCGAGGCTGAGCCGTTCCAGGTCGCCGCGCGCATGCGCCGTGCTGTCAAGGTCGCGGTCGATCCGCTCCTGGTCGGCGAGAAGACCATTGAGCTGCGTTTCGATCACGCGCAACTCGGCCGTCACCTCCAGGAACCGGTCGCGGGTGGCCTGGGCCGCGGCCCATCCCGGGGTGAGTTCCTCCACGCGCCGGGCCGCCGCGGTCCATGCCGCCTCGGCGTCGCCGGCCAGCCGCTCGGCTTCCACGTGCCGCAGCCCCGACTCGTTCAGCCCGCGCGTCACCAGCTCGGGGTCCGGCATCCCGCCGCGGAGGCCGATCAGCTCGGACTGCACCATGCGCTTGCGTTCGCGCACGTTCTCCTGCGCCACCCGCAGGCGCTCGTAGCCGAGCACGCGCGACAGGAACTGGGACCGTTCCGACGGTCCCATGGACGACATGACGTTCAGTTCCTTCTGGCCGGTGAAGTACGTGTGGAAGAACTCGGTGCGGGTCATCCCGAGCTTCCGCACCAGCTGGTCATTGACCGTGCTGATGGAGTTCGCGATCGCCGTCGCCTCGCCGTCCTGGAACAACTCGGCGCTGTTCAACCCGCGCACGACGCGATAGCGGTGCCCCCCGAGCTCGAAGTCCAGCTCGACGCGCACTGTGGCCCGCGGCCCGGCGCGCACGAAGCGAATCGAGTCCCGTGTGCCGCGCGCGGCGGATTGCCCGTAGAGCGCCCACGCGATGGCCTCGAGGATCGTGCTCTTCCCGGTCCCGTTGTCCCCCAGCACGAAGGTCAGCCCGGTATCGAACACGAGGACCGACTCCGCATGTTGGCGGAAGTTGGTCATGGCGAGGCGATTGAGCCTCATCCGTCGATCTCCACCGGGGGGGCCCCGGGCGAGCCCTCGCGCGCCTCGGCCTCGGCCAGGTAGCGCAGGCCGAGGTCGACGAGCGCCTCGCGATCGATGTCCGGCTCGAGCGGAATCGCCCGGAGGCGATCGCGCACGAGCTCCTGGAGCGAGGGCCGCCGGCTGCCCCCACCACTCAGCGGGAGCGAGCGGAGGGACTCGGGGCGGCGTGTGTCCAGCTGGTACTGCAGGGCGGCGTGTCGCAGCTCGCGCAGCTGCTTGTGGTCCAGGTCGCGCGCGACGTGGGCGGCGATGTTGTTCACCACCTGGCGCACGATCTTCCCCTCGATCCCGCCGCGCACCTTGCCCACGTGCTGGCGGATTTGGGCGTCGATCTCGCTCGCCGTGCGCCCGCGCGCGTCGATGGGCGGGAGGTCAAACAGCTCGCGCGACGGCTCGATCTTGTGGATCGTGCGCTTGCGCGTGTCGAGGTCGAACTCGATCAGGCACTTCCCCTTGATCGACTTGTCCTCCTCGCGCTTCTCCCCCCAGATGTTGGAGCCGGTGTACTCCATCGCGCCCGAGTAGTACGCATTGGGCGCGAGCTGGAAGAACGAGTGGCGGTGACCAAACGCGCAGTAGCTCCAGTCCTCGTAGCGAATGTCCTCGGGCGCGATGTTGACCGCGGCCGGCTCCTCATAGCCCACATCGGGAAAGGCGCCGGGCATGTTGAGGTGGCCGACGAGCACGTTGTAGCGTGCGGCCGGGTCGATGTCGAACGACGGCTTGTGCCCCGGGACATCGGGGATCGCGAGGATGCTCAACCCGCGCTCGGGAAAGGCCAGGCGCTTCGGCTCCGTGTCGACGACGTGCACGCCTAACGGGATGAACAGCCGGAGGATGCACCCCGTCTCCACCGCCCGCGGGCTGTCGTGGTTGCCCGCGACGATCACGACCACCGTCTCCGGCAGCGCGTGACGCAGCCGCGAGAGCTGGTGGAAGGCATGCAGGATCGCCGGGTTCGGCGGCCGCACGCTGTGGAACACGTCGCCGGCAATCGCCACGATGTCGGGGGCCAGGGCGATCACCTTGTCCACCACCCGCGCGAACACCCCGGCGACGTCGGCCTCCCGCTGGTTCATCCCGGCGGGGGTCTGTCGCTGGAATTGTCGGATCCCGAGGTGCAGGTCGGAAAGGTGGACCAGGCGCATGGCGGAAAGATGGCCGCCTACATCACCCGCATCCACTGCGTGATGCGCACCCGGATGCGCTGGGCCGCCGACCCGTCGCTCGTGACCAGTGACTGGAGGGTCACCGCACTCCGGGCATCGGCAATCCACCCCCGACGCAGGTCGATGAGGATCTTCCCGGTGACATCGCCCGCGGTCTGCACGAATCCCCCCTTCACCCCGGCCAGCGGGCCCGATCGGACCAGGCGTCCGCGCACCGAGAGGTAGGCGTAGTCGCCCGCCAACGAGTCGAAACGGAAGGTCGCATTGAGTGTGGCCACGGACTTGCCATCGGGAAGGGTCGCCATGGGGAGCGAGATCGCCCGGACCCACGAGGCCCCAGGCGCCATCGGCTCCGTGGGAAGGGTCGCCGGGAGCTGGGAGAGCAGCCCGCTCACCCCGGCATCCGCCATGTTCACGTCCGTGGCGAGCGCCGTTCCTCCGTCCGGGGCAAGCCGGAACCGGAAGCGCTGCCCCTGCAGGGCGCGCGCGGCCCGCAGCGTGGGAGACGCCTCCAGCGCGCCGGTCGCGGTCACCCGTACGCTGTCCGCATGGGCCAGGGCGGTGGCGCCGGCTGCATCCGTCGCCTCCACCATGATCCGGGCCAGGAGCGTGAGGGACGCCACATCGCCCGGGCGCCCATTCAGGTCGCCAGGGCCCATCCCGCGCGTGCTCTCGATGGTCTGGTCGAGACGTACGCGCAGTGTGTCCCCGGCGTGGGGCCGGAGCACGAGGCGCGTCGTTCCCCCGCCATCCTGCGCAGAGAGGCGGACAGCGACCAGGCCCAGCAGGAGCAACTGGCGAGTTGGGGACATCAGGTGCCGTAGGGGTCGTCGACCGGCGTGGGGCGGAGCGGCGTGCGCGTCGGCACGGCCGCCACATCACGCGGCACGATCTTTCGACCGAACTGTTCGAGGAAGAACGCCTTCACCTGCTTGGGCCGTGTGCGCACGGTCGCATCGCGCGCGCGGAGCACCTCCGCCTCGTCGTACAAGGCGAAGACCTGCTCGATCGACGCCATGGTGATCGAGGCGTCGAGCTTGCGCAGCGTGCGGAGGACCCCCTCGGCGAAGGGGACCTCGGGTGCCGGCGGAAACCGCCGAGCACCTTCGCGACCGGTCAGGGTGGCCGGGCGCGGGAACTTCACGAAGATCGGTTGGGCGAAGTGCGGATGACGAACCATCAACTGCCCCTTCTCCAGGGTGGCCAGCTTGATCTTGATCGCCGGGCTCAGCACGGCATACCCCGGAGTGGCGAGTTCGTCCCCGTCCATCCGCCCGTAGACGGCGGTTCCCGAGTTCCCCACGACGCGGCGGTGCACCTGGGAGCGGAACTGCTGGGCGCTGAACAGGACCAGCCCCAGGTATCGCCCGCGTTCGGCGATGTCGAGGAGCATCTTGCGGACGTAGGTCTCGTGGCCGTCGCTGGGCGCGTACTTGTTGAGTTCGTCCACGAAGACCACGACGTGGTCCACGCCGAGGCTCCGGCGTTCGAGGTGCTCGCGCAGCTTGGAGACCACGCGCGCAAAGACGAGGTCCTGGGCGTCGTCCTCGAGGTTGGCCACATCCACGACATACACCCCGCGATCCTCGAACGTCCCGAACGGGAGGTCGCTCGACGCCCCATCGTTCGTGACCAACCCCTGGCACCGCGTCGCGATGTTGGTGAGCCGGTTGCGCACCTTGCGGATGGTCGCGATGTGGTGCGTGCGCCAGGACTCGTTGTTGCGCGATTCCATGGCCCCGATCACGTCCTTGAACCAGCGATCGAGCTCGGAGAAGCTCTGCACCGCGTACTGCTGGCTCCCCAGGAGGTCGTCGGAGAATCGCATCCCCACCACGCGCTGCGCGATGAAGTCGATGAGCGCGTCCGCCTTGGCGTCGACGTCATCCTTGTTGAGCAGCACCTCGGCATACTGCAGGACCTCGTTGAGGCCCCAGGTCAGCGGCGAGACGTTGTCCTGCAGGGCGTCATTTGACCGCAGCGTGTTCAGCGCCGCCCCCGACGTCGTGTAGGGCGCGTAGTACCGCACGTTCCGGAACGGGGCCGCCGGCACGCCGAGCCGCTCGTACATCACGCGGTCGTCGTCGCCCAGCTCGGCCGGCTGGTCCAGGAAGCAGAGGTCGGGCCCCTTCACGTTGAAGCACACCGCCGCCACGCTCCCCTTGGACGCCGGGAAGTGCGCGAAGATCGACGACAGGAGCCACTCGACGGCCGAGGTCTTGGTCGCCAGCCCGGAGACGCCGGTGATGTTCAGGTGCGCCGCTTCCGGCCCGAGGAGGAAGTCGGCATCCAGGTAAATCGGCGACTCCATGCCGCCCCCGCGATACACCCCGATCGGGATCCCGGTGTTGGATCCCGCCTGCAGGTAGGTGTCCATGCGCAGTGCGACCTGCACGTCCGCGTCGTCGGCAAGGTAGACCGCGCCCATGGGCACCGGCTGCAGCGGCTCATCAGGGAGTTGGCGCAGCACCGCGGCCGTATACAACCGGATCTCGGTCCGCTGGGTGTGCGCCGTGGAGGCCCGCTCGGGGTCACCGTCATAGCCGAGCACGTCATGCAACGGCGAGACGAGGTCGCTGTAGCTCTCCCCTTCGTTCACCACCCCGAATACGCGGGTGATCGCGCCATTCGCCGCCGCCCGCCCTTCCACGCGCACGATCGTCCCGATCCCGACCGGGGAGTCGAGAGCCGTCCAGAAGTGGAACTGGTGGGGCGTGTTCGGGCGCTTCTCGGTGGCCACCACGCGACCGAGAAGGCGCGGAGGGGCTGGCGTGTCGGGCAACACGGGGCGGGTGGAGTGTGGCTGGGGAACGGTCACGGCGGCGCGACGAAAGCTACAGCCCCGGCACCGCTCGACGCTGCCCGGACACGTTACCCCATCACCGCGCGCAGGTACTCCTCGCAGCTCCTGACCCCGTACGCCATCGTGTCCCAGCGACCATCGGGCAACGCGAGTGGCGCGCGCTCGGCCAGGACCCACTGCGATCGCTCGTCGGCCACGGCGGGGCCGCCGTCCTCGAACACCCAGCGCGGCACCTCGATGCGCACGAGCCCCCAGAAGGGCCCATGCCCGACGGTCGCCCGCACCCGCAGGTACCAGCTCGCCACCGGCGGCCGGTGTCGGCTTTCGATCAGAAACGCCGTCGTTCGCTCGCCCTCGGCCAGCGCCAGGACCGTTTCGAGGGCCGGCCCCGAGACGTACATCGTCTGGTGGCTCTTGATCACCCCCACCACCTGGTCGGAGCCCAGGACCGCATCGCCCGGCGGGAGTGGGCCGTCCACGTACAGCGGCCCCGGCCCGGCGCCGCAATACTGCTCGGCGAGGGTGCGTTCGAGCGCCTCACGATCTTGCTTTACTGCATTAGTGGCGTCCTGCATCGCGCGGAGCGGATGCCCTCCATCGTCCGTTGACACCTCGCGCGCCTCAGGGCCGAACTCCTCGACGAGGGCACGCACGCGACGCGGGAGCCGCGCCCACGGGGCATACAGCGCCTCCCGCCGCAGCGGCGACTCCCAGGTGCGCAGGCTGGCGCCGTCACGTTCCCGGACCACCGCGGCCACGCGGCCCAGCACCACCGGGACCGTCCCGATCCAGGCGACTTCGCGGCTCTCCTGGATCCCGTCGAGAAAGGCGCGCACCGTCGGCCCCGCCGGCAGCGAAACGGCGATCGCCCGCAGGTGGCTGCCCTCGATCACGTCCGCGCTGGCCATCTCGGGCCGCTCCACGCGCCCCAGGGCGACCTCGAGCGAGGCGCCACCGGATTGTGCACGACGGAGGTCGGGGAGCTGCGACGCCAGCGCGCCTAACGCGCGTTCAATAGGGGCCGGGAGCACCGGTCAGCCTCGCCTCGCGCTGGCCCCGTGAGGTTCCCCCGCGAACGCCGGGGCCCCGCATCGTCCCGTGCTTACCCCCCGTGAGGTTCGCCGACGGGTGCCCGTCGCTCCGCCGCACTGGCCCTGTGAGGTTCCCCGGCGAAAGCCGGGGCCCAGCGTCGTCCGCTTCACCGGCCCGTCAACTCGCGATAGAGCCCGACGATGCGGGAGATCCCCTCCACGACCACCTCCCTGGGCGCCGCATAGGACGCGCGCACCCATTCCGGTGTCTTGAACGCGGCGCCGGGCACCACCGCGACC
The DNA here is from genome assembly GCA_016794835.1 of Gemmatimonadota bacterium. Taxonomy (GTDB): domain Bacteria; phylum Gemmatimonadota; class Gemmatimonadetes; order Gemmatimonadales; family Gemmatimonadaceae; genus RBC101. Next base: position 12,663 of record JAEUJL010000116.1, read on the forward strand.
CCGTGCTCCTCCAGCACGCGCTTCGCAAAGGTCGACCCGGCATCGGCGTCACCGGGAAAAGCCGCCGACACATCGAAGTAGAAGTAGAACGCGCCCGCGGGCCGGACGAGCGGCAGTCCGGGCGCCGTGGCAAAGACCTGCAGCGCCGCGTCGCGTCGCTCGCGATACTGCGCCACCATCCCGGCAATCGCCGCCTCGCTTTCTGCACGACGGGTGAGCGCCGCGACCGCCCCGTGCTGGGCCATCGACGCCATGTGGAAGGTGGCGTGCGACTGGAAGGCCGTCATCGCCCGCGTGACATCGAGCGGCGCGATCGACCAACCCACCCGCCACCCCGTCATCGCGTAGGCCTTGGCCACGCCGTCCACCACGATGAGGTTCTCGCGGCTCGGCGCGACCTGGAGCGCGCTGGCCGCCTCGCCCTCATAGCAGATGCGGCGGTAGATCTCGTCGGAGATCACCCACCACCCGCGCTCGTGCGCCAGCGCGAGCAGCGATCGCAACTCGTCCGCGGAGTAGACCGCCCCGGTCGGGTTGCACGGGGAGTTCAGCATCAGCCCGCGCGTCCGCGGCGTCGCCGCCCGCGCGAGGTCGTCCGCGGTGACCTTGAGGTCGCGCGCGCGATCCCCGTACACCGGCACGGGGGTCGCCCGGGCCAGCTGGACGATCTCGTAGTACGACGTCCACGACGGCGTCGGCACGAGGACCTCGTCTCCCGGGCCAAACAACACAAAGCAGGCATTGAAGATCGACTGCTTCGACCCGTTGGAGATCACCACGTCCCGCGCCGTGACATCGGCGGCCGACGCCCCGTACTCCCGGATCGTCGCGGCCACCGCCTCGCGCAACGGCAGGATCCCCTCCGTGGCCGTGTACCGGGTCGCCCCGGCATGCATCGCCTCCGCCGCCGCATCCCGGATGAACCGCGGCGTGTCGAAGTCGGGCTCGCCGGCCCCTAGGTCGATGATGGCGCGACCCTCCGCCTTGAGGGCGCGCGCCCGCGCCGACACCGCGATCGTCGCGGATTCGCGCAGCAGGGCGATGTTCTCGGACGGCTGGAAGCGGAAAGACATGCCGGGGGCGGGAGTGTGAAAGGAAGCAAAGTTGGAGGATCACCCGGCCCTCCGCTATACTTCGCCCTGCGGAGCGCCCCGACGTCCGGGGCGCTCCCTCTTTTTTTGACAAGCGAGGCTACTGTGGAGCAGGACCTTCGGGATGAGGGCGCAGCGCGCGCCCGGCACGTCGTGCACGTGCTCCCCTTTGATGATGTGCGATTGCAGGACGTGGTGCGTACCCTGGTGGAGCGCTATGCCACGGAAGAAGACGCGGAGCCCGTCACGGAGCTCAAGCTCCTGGTGCTCGTCCCGACGGCTGCGGAAGCCGCCCACCTCGCGTCGGCGGTGAACGAAGGGCTCGATCCCTCCAGCCCGCTCCTCGTGCCCGTGACCGACGCCCTCCGGGGCGCACGACGGCTGGAAGCCAGCGCCGTCGCGGCGATCACGACGCCAGACCTCGCCCAGGCGCTGGTGCGCAAGTCCGTCCTCAAGCTCGATACGCTGGCGACCGTCGCCTGCCTCGAGCTCGACGTGCTGATCTCCCAGATGGCCGCCGCCCTCGAAGCGGTCATGGGTGAACTCCCCAAGGGGACGGAGTCCGTCGCCAGCACCGGCGTCATCACCCCCGCGGTGACCGAGTATCTCGACCGGCACGCGCGAAAGGCCCGCCAGATGACCTACGACCTCGCGACGCCGTCCGACGCGATCGTCGAGTACGTCGTCGTGGACGTCGCCCAGCGCACGCGCGCCCTTTCGCACCTCCTCAGTGCCCTCGACCCGGCCCATGCGACCGTCGTGGCCGCCGAGGCCGATGCCGAGGCCGCCTGCGCGTCCCTCGCGCAGCTCGGCTACGGCCCCGATGACGCCCTCGTCTCCTTCTCGGAGGGCGATTGCCCCAAGGGCGAGCCGCTCGTGGTCCTGTACACGGCCCCGGCGGATCCCGGTGACCTGGCCGAGCTGGTGGCCCTCGAGCCGCAGCGCGTCGTGGCCCTGGTGGCTCCTGAAGAAGCGGCCGCGTTCCGCCGTGTGTTCGGCAAGGGCGCGCGTCCCGCAACGCTCCCCAGCGCGGTCAGTGCGGCAGCGGGTGCCTCCGCGGCCCAGGTGACCAGCGTCCGTGCGGAACTCGCCGCCGGCGGGTTGCACCACCACCTGGTCACCCTGTCTCCGCTGTTTGCGGAATTCGACGCCGCCGAGGTGGCGGCCGCGTTGCTGCGCATGGCGGAGCGTACGGCGATCCCGGCGTCGGCACCGGTGATGTCGCTTGGCGGCGCAGCGGAGCCTGCGGCCCGTCCGCGTCGCACGGCAGCGACCGCCGCCGCGCCAGCCAGCGCCCCGTCCCGTGCGCCTTCGGCGCCGACGGGTGCGTTCACCTCGCTGTTCATCACCGTCGGTGAAAAGGACGGCGCCCGCAAGGGAGACCTGGTGGGAGCCATCAGCAACGAGGCGGGGATCAGCTCCGAATTGCTGGGCAAGATCAACATGCGGGACACCTTCACCGTGGTCGAGGTGGACTCGAGCGTCGCCGCGCGCGTGATCGAGACCCTCAACGGCAAGACGATCCGCGGCCGCGTCGTCGCGGTGCGGGAAGACCGTGGCAGCGACCGCCCGGACGCTGGCGGCGATCGGCCGCGTCGTTCGTCGTTCGGGAGCGGCGCAGGCGCCCGCGGCGGTGCCGGAGCCCGGGGTGGCGCCGGCGCACGAGGCGGTGCCGCGCGCGGTGGTGACCGTCCGCGTCGGTCGTTCCGCGACGATGCGCCCCGTGGGGGCAGCAGCTCGGGCGGGTTTGGTGGTGCCCGTGGCGGGCGACCCACCCGTGACGGCGATCGGCCGCGCCGCCCCTCTCGCGACGACGTGGGGGGACCGCGCACATTCCGGGATGGCGATCGCAATCGTGCCCCCCGGGCCATGGACGAATCCCGCGAGTGGAAGGAGCGCGGGGAGCGGCTCAAGCATACCCGCCGTCCGCGTCGGGATGACTAGCGAAGGACAGCGCCCCGGCAGGTTCCGGGGCGCGCTGGTGGCAACGTTGGGCTCCGGAGCAACCCGGGGCCCAACGTTCTTCGCATCAGGCCCCGGCGAACGCCGGGGCCCGGCCGCCTTGCTCCCGATCGTGCCATGAGCTCACTCCAGCTCACCGGCGGGTGGATCGAGGTCGTCGCCGGGGTGATGTTCAGCGGCAAGTCGGAAGAGTTGATGCGCCGGGTGCGGCGCGCGATCATCGCGCGCAAGCGGGTGCAGGTCTTCAAGTCGCACCTGGACGACCGGTATGCCGGGCTGTTCGCCGTCAGCAGCCACGATGGCCGATCGGTGGACGCCATCCCCGTGGACTCGTCCGCGCAGGTGGCCGCGCGCATCGACCCCATGGCGCACGTCATCGCCATCGACGAGGCCCAGTTCCTGGACGACGGGATCTGTGACCTGGCGACGACGCTCGCCTCCCGCGGGCGGCGGGTGATCCTCGCGGGCACGGACACCGATTTTCGTGGCGAGCCGTTTGGCCCGATGGCCCGGTTGATGGCGATCGCCGAGCTGGTCGACAAGCTGCACGCCATTTGTGTCTTGTGTGGCGCGCCGGCCTGCCGCAACCAGCGGCTGATCAACGGGGAACCCGCCGCCTGGGACTCCCCGGTGATCATGGTGGGGGGAACCGAGGCGTACGAGGCACGCTGCCGCGCCTGCCACATCGTGCGCCGAAAGGACGAAGGCCAGGGGCGGCTCTTCTAGCCCCGGAAACGCACGACGCGGTGCCCGCTGTCTCCGGGCACCGCATCGTCACTTCGTTCCGCCCGCCGGCCGGGCCGGGTTACGGCGACGACTGCAACCGGCGGAAGAACTGCGCCACGCCGATCTGGTTGAAGACCGCCGGGTCGATCTCGAAGAACTCGTTGTCGACATACCGGCCCGTGAGCGGGAAGTACGGTGGCGAGTCCACGTCCAGGCAGGCGTCCTTCACGCGGTTTTCTGCAAACCCGGTGTTGGAGCCCGCGAACGTGGCCGTGAGCCCGCGGGTGATCACGCCGCCGGCCTGCGCGATGCAGCCACCGGAGGTGACCACGGTGTAGCCGGCCACGGGCGTACACTGCCGGCCGGTGGAAGGCCCTGTCCCCCAGTTCTCCACCCCGGTGACCGCCGACGTGTTCACCACACCGGTGAGCGTGACCGCATGGAGGAAGAAGTCCTGGTTGTCATCGAAGAATCGTGTGTTGGCGGCGGCCGTGCCGTTCACGCGGCGCGGGCGCGTCATCACGCCGTCGATGATGTCGAGGTTCTGGCCGGTGATGATCCCCAGCAGGTTCTGGCAGATGGGGAGTGAGGCCGGGTTCGTCACGTAGGTGAGGTCGTCGTAGAACTTCCCCGTTCCGGAGATGTAGACCGTGGCGCGGCCGCGGAAGACACCACCCAACCAGACGTTGCCGGCCACGTAGATGACCCCCTTGGAATTGAGGTTCTGCGTGCGGTGGATCGGCCAGAGGTACTGCTCCTCCTCCGCCTGGCGCCGCGTGACGCCCGGGGTGAAGAAGGAGACCCCACCCCAACCCGGCCAGGCACGCCACGACCCGGTGAGGGTGACCGCACTGAAGGTCGTGTCGGTCCCGCCGCGGCGATCCTGCGGGTCCAGGGGGCCCGTGAAGGGCATCGCGCTCGCGCGCCGCTCGACCGGCATCAGGCGCGGGTCACCAGCCGGGTAGCACCGAATCGGTTGCCCCGCCGGCGGGTTCAGCATGAACGCCGCAATGGTCGCCGCCGTGGTGGCTGGCGACGTCAGCCCTCGCCGCGCATCACGAATCGCGTCGCTGGTGATCCCGTTGCGGTTGGCCGGGCGGAAGTTCAGCCGGATGGAATCCGAGAACCACAGGTACCGCGCCGTGAGGGAATCATGCACGGCGAGCGGCACGAAGGCCGTGTCCGTGATGATGCCATCGCCGTTGTTGTCGAACACGTAGTTCAGGCCGCAGTGGTTCACGACATTGATCCGCTGCGCACCGCCGAGCACGGTCACGACCTGGGTCGTGTTCCCCGCCCAGCTCATCCGCGTGCGCGTCGTGTCGACCGTCGAGTCAAACACGCGGAAGTATCCCTCGGCCGGTCCGGTCAGGGCGCTATCCCCATCCAGGTCGACCGCGACGAACTCCATGCGGGACCCACCCACCGTCCCGACCACCGCGTTCGGGACGAACGACAGGTTGGCGGACGAGGCGTACCCCGGCATGAACGACAGCTTGGCCACCGACGGGAAGTTGATGCGCGGCACGCCGTTCAGCTTGGCCGACTGGTACTGCCCGGTTCCCGTGACGTTGCCGACGGCACTCACGGTATCGGTGTGGACGACGCCTGGCGCCGAACCGCAGTTCTTCCAGTCCTGGTTGGAGTGCGCACGCCCGCGCAGGATTTCGCCCGTCGCGTAGCACGCACTGCCCGGCCACTGGTCCACGAACATCGCATACCGCGCGAAGTTCTCGGCCTGGAGCTCCAGGCGGCGCACGTGCCGCGCGCCCCCGTTGTCGTACGCCACCGCGACCAGCTCAATGAATCGCCCGTACTGGCCGGAGCTCTGCCCACCGACCCCGGCGTAGAGGTCCACCTTGACCTTGGGCACCGCCTGCCCGAGGGCATCCGTGACCGTCTGGCCGTTCATCAGCTGCACGTACAGCGAGTCCGGCAGCGTGAAGGTGGTATCCACCGTGATGCGCGACTCACCGATCGCCAGCGCCCACTCGGCGGCGTAGCGATAATCGCGCTCGCGATCATACAACTTGGAGAGCATCGAGGTGCTGGCCCCCATGTAGATCGACGAGATGGCCAACCCGCCCAGGGCGAGCGTGAAGATCATCGTGAGCATCAGCGCGGAGCCGCGTCGCGGGCGGCGGCTGGCTGGTGTCGGTTCCTGGTGCGTCATGAAAGGTCTCCGGGCCTAATGCGTGACAACGCCGCTGCCAAGGATCGTCGAGTTCGCCGGGGAACAGTCCTGCGCGGCGACCCCGTACTGGTACGTATTGCCAAACTGGATGTCGAAGTCCTCGTAGAGGTACGGACCACCGGACTTCCCGACCACGGCGACCGGCTCTTCCCAGGGATCACCCACCAGCCGACGGAAGACCGCGTAGCGCTCGACGTCCTTTTCGCCGCTCGTCTCGTCGTTCGACTTGGCGAACGTGATGCGGACGCGCTCCGTGGCCCCGGTCACGGGGTCCAGCACGATGGCCGCGGTCGGCGACCCCGGATTCAGCGGGATGTCGCCGCACGAGTTGCGCTGCGACAGCCCGATGTTCGGCATGTTGGTCTGGGTGCTGACGTTCCGCTCCCAGGTCTTGGTCTTGTTCTGCAGGTCATACCCCTGGAAGACCCCCCGCACGCTCATCGTGACCGTGCGAATGGAGTCGGCGAGCCCGCTCGCCGAGTTCCAGTAGATCGGCAGCGTCGCCGTGGTCACCGAATCAATGGATCCGTTGGCCATGACCCGCTTGTACTGGAACATCGCCTGCCCCGCCGGCACCTTGATCCCGCGCGCGACCACCTGCACCGGCCCGTCATTGACCCGCCGGAACACCACGTAGTGGTCGCTCGCACCGGCCGTGGAGTCCACCGTGGCCCAGTACGAGATCGTCTCCGCCATGCTCAGCATCCCGGCATTATCGCGGTAGACATAGTCCGGATACGTCGGCCCACTCAGCGGCAGCGCCACCATGTTGGTCGAGGGCAGCGAGGTCGTCAGGTTGGCCGGCACGTTGGGGTCGTAGTAGACCGCGTTCATGTCGACCGTGTCGTTCGCCACCAGGTTGCTGTTGAACGTCACCGCAAAGGCCGCGGCCTGCACGATCTTGGGCTGGTTCCGCGGGATCCCCAGGGACGGCTGCATCGGCGTCACCGCAATCCCGATGTTGCGCAACTCGCGGTCGACCATGTTCTGCGCGAAGCGCGCCGTCTGCTGCGCATCGGACCGACCGAGGTCCTGCTGCAGCTGTCGCATCTGCAACGTGAAGAACGGCACGGCCGCCGAAAAGACGGCAATCGTGAGCGTGATCGACAGCAGGAGCTCGGCCAGCGTGAACCCTGCACGTCGTGAACGTCGGTGCGCCATGTGATGTTCTCCTAGAAGCGCGGCACCGCGCTGGTCTTCTTCACCGGCACGGTCATGGTCGGTCGCGTCACCGTGACGGTGACGGTCTTGTAGTCGATCGTCGACGACAGCGTACGCAGGATCGACGTCGTCCGGGTGTAGGACACGTTCACGCCGCCCGTGTTCACCGTGACGGTGTGCGTGCCCGCGAGCGTGTCCATCGTCGTGTAGTTGCGCTCGGCCTTCACGCGCTCCAGCCGGTCGGTCGCGATGTCGAGCGCCGTGTTCTGCGTCATCGCCCGCGCATTCGTGTTGGCAAAGCGACGGCCGTACTCGGCCATGCCGATCAATGCCGTGCCAAGGATCGTGAGCGCGACCATCACCTCGAGCAGCGAGAGGCCGGCGCGCGCGGCGCGTGGGGTCGTTTGCATCAGTTGGTCCTCTTCCAGGCTGAGCCATCGTACCGGAACGCTTCCGTCCGCCCCGAGGCCATCGTCACGCGGACGAGCCGAAAGTCGGTCGCCGTCCCACGACTCGACGTGAGGTACGCATCGATGTCCGTGCTCGTCGCCCCGTCCCGGAGGAACTGGATGGCCGGCAAGCCGCGAATCGTGCACATGTTCGGGCCGGACACGGCCTGCGAGACCGGGGAGCCGTAGGCCGCCGGCGGGAGGTAGAACTTCGCCCCATCCTCCAGCGGCCGGGTCGTCAGCCGCTCGCCGGCGTCATGGCTGCAATCGTTGTCCGTGTCCTCGACGATCTCCATCAGGCCGGCCGCCATGTTGAACGCGACCACGACGTTGGTCTGCCGCATGATCGCGTTCCGCTGCGCGCCTTGCAGAATGCTACGAACCGTGCGCATCGCGGCGTCCGCCCGATACTTCTCGTAGTTCAACCGTGGCACGGCCATCCCGGCGATCAGCCCGACCATGATGAGCACCACGGTCAGCTCCAGCAGGGTGAAACCACGCCGCGGCCGTACGGCCGATCGGCGCTCCCCGCGCTCCAGTTGGTGTCGTCGTGTGATCTGCATGCCTTCTCTCTTTGCGGAGACCGTGCCAGCTGGCACCCCTCGGACGAAATGCCCGAGCGGTGCTCCCGCGTCCGACTACTGACGCCCGGTCATGTCGCAGGTTACGCCCCGG
>JAEUJL010000138.1 GCA_016794835.1 Gemmatimonadota bacterium
GGGCTCCGGGGTCGCGGTCAGGTGCTGCACAAACAGCTGCTGCATCGAACTGCCGGCAAAGGGCGGTCGCCCGGCCAGCACTTCCCACGCCATCACCCCCCAACTGTACAGGTCCGCGCGGTGGTCCACGGCACCAGACGCCTCGATCTGCTCCGGCGCCATGTAGCCGGGGCTGCCTAACGCCACTCCCACACTGGTCGCCGCATGGGCTGCGGTCGCGGTCGCCGCCATCGCCTTCGCGATGCCAAAGTCGGCCACCCACGCCTCGCGCCCCGACAGGAGCACGTTGTCCGGCTTGATGTCCCGGTGCACCAACCCCTTGCGATGGGCATGGGCCAGCGCCTCCGCCACGACGCGCAACAATCGTGTCGCCTCATCGAGGGGCAACGCCCCCTCCCGTCGCAGCTTCGCCCGCAGCGACTCGCCCTCCACCAGTGGCATCACGTAGTAGAGGACCCCCGCCGCTTCCCCCGAATCGAGCAGCGGCAGGATGTTGGGATGCGTGAGGTTCGCCGTGAGCCGGATCTCCGCGAGGAACCGCTCGGCGCCCAGGGCGGTCGTCGCATCCGGCCGGATCACCTTGATGGCGACCCCGCGCCGGTGTTTCAGGTCGGTCGCGCGGTACACCGAGGCCATCCCGCCCTGGCCGAGCGGCTCGCCTAACGTGTAACGCGAGGCCAGTGCCTCCCCGAGCCGGTCGCGCTGCATGATCGTGGCGTTGCCGGCCAGGAGCTGGTCCACCAGGCCGCCGCCGGGCGCGGGAGTCTCGAGGAAGCCCCGGCGATCCAGGGTGCCCTGTTGCTCGAGCAGGCGCTCGAGTTCCCCGGCCAAGGTCGGCGCCTCGACCCGAATGCGCGCCAGCCACGGCGCGCGCGCCTCGGCGGTGAGGCTCAACGCCTCATCCATTAACGGCTGCAACTGCTGCCACAGTGCCTTATCCATGCGTTTCCTCAGGGGATTCGTCCGCTGTGCGCCGCCCGCGGCGGCCTAATAGACCCGTCCAGACCCGGCCCCACGCCTCCGAGGAGAAGCCATCGGTGGTGACCTCCCCTGTTTCGCCCGCCAACATGCGCTCCAACACCTCGGTGAAGACAGGGGCCGTGGGGCGGAGCTCATCGAGCCACGCCAGGCGGTCCGCGGGGGTGAGCGCGGCGAGTCGCTGGGCCAGCGGCAACAGGGCGGAATGGACTTCGGGACCGATAGGGCGCACAGCAAGGAGTGGGGTCTTCCCTGTACTCGAAATCCGCGCTCCGATCATGACAGCCGACGGGGGACCATCCCAAACTCGCCCTGGGCCGGCCCGTACCCCCGGCTGGAACCCGCTCGGGGCTTGCCGCACCATGACCTCACGTGCAGCATCACCGGATGCGCACTCTGCTCGCCCTCTTCCTTCTCGCGGCCCCCCTCGCCGCGCAGGACCTCGCCGCCATCGGCCGCGACCTCGACACTTACATTCCGAAAGCGCTATCCGACTGGCGTGGCGCCGGAGTGGCCGTCGGCATCGTCAAGGATGACCGCGTGGTCTACGCCAGGGGATTCGGCGTCCGCGAGGTCGGCAAGCCCGATCCGGTCGACGACAAGACCATCTTCGCGATCGGCTCGAACAGCAAGTTCTTCACCGCCGTCGCCGCCGCCATGCTCGCTGACGACGGCAAGCTCTCGCTGGACGACAAGGTCACGAAACACCTCCCATGGTTTCAGCTCTACGACCCGTGGGTCACGCGCGAGTTCACCCTGCGCGACGCGATGTCGCATCGCAGCGGGCTCGGGCGGCGCGGCGATCCG
>JAEUJL010000166.1 GCA_016794835.1 Gemmatimonadota bacterium
CGGTACACCTCCACCAGGTCCTGCACCTGCGACACCTTGGCCGAGAGGATGATCTGGTCATGGCGGAGCCCCGTTTCCTCGGCGAGCTGCGCCGAGCGGAGGGCGCTCTCGATCATCGCCTCGATGTAGACGTCCTTGGCGTCGGCCGGCGACGGCGACGCGGCGTTGGCGTCCATCATCTCGGTGAGGAGGTCCTGGTCCAACGAGCCCCAGTTCACCCCGATCCGGACCGGCTTGTCGTTCTCGACGGCCAGCTGCACGATCGTGCGGAAGTTCTCGTCGCGCCGCTTGCTCCCCACATTGCCCGGATTGATGCGATACTTCGCCAGGGCGCGAGCGCACTCGGGATACTTGGCGAGCAGCAGGTGCCCGTTGTAGTGGAAGTCGCCAACGATCGGGACCTCGACCCCCTGGTCCCGGAGACGTTGGACCAGCTCCGGAACCGCGGCGGCGGCCTCCTCGTTATTGACCGTCACCCGAACGATCTGCGAACCGGCGCCGGCGAGCGCCGCCACCTGTGCCGCCGTCCCTGCGGCATCGGCCGTATCGGTGTTGGTCATCGATTGGACCACCACCGGTTGGTCCGATCCAACCTTGACCGAACCGACCGAGACAGTCACCGTACTTCGTCGGGCGTGAAACGTCACTTCGAAACTCCTCAGGCCTCAGGTCTGCCGGCGACGAGTGGCGCCGGATGTGTGACAGCTGGCTGACAACGCCTTCGTACCTCCCTTACCCCACGTGCCATGTCCCAGGATGCCGAAATCCCCCCTCGTGAACTCAACACGGAGGATGTGGCCGCAGTTGCCGCCGCCCAACGCAAGCAGGGTTTTGCCCGCCGCCACTGGGGAAAACTGACACTCCTCTCGGTGATCGGCATCCCCCTCCTGATCCTCGTGGTCTGGTCGTACGGGGCGCTCGCCGTTTCCTACTCGTCAGGCAAGCGGGTGGGATTCGTCCAGAAGATCTCCAAGAAGGGGTGGGTGTGCAAAACCTGGGAGGGGGAGCTGCAGCTCTCGAATATCCCGGGGAGTGCCCCGGTGCTCTTCCAGTTCACGGTCCGGGACGACTCCGTGGCGAAGGTGATTGAAGGGTTACTCGGCAACCAGCTCGAGCTGGACTACGAGGAGCACCCCGGGGTGCCGCTGTCGTGCTTCGGTGACACGCCGTACTTCGTGGTGGGGGCGAAGAAGGCGGGGGGGTGAGGGGGGACGGCAGACGGTAGACGGTAGACGGCAGACGGCAGACGGCAGCGGCGGTTCAGGGGTACACGCGTCCCGGCGAAAGCCGGGACCCAGTGTCGTACTGGCCGACCGAGCGCCAAGCCGCGTGCGCTGGTGGGAGCATCGCCCCGGCGAAGCCCGGGACCCCGTGTCGTGGGCGACCGCCAGACCGCGTGCGGCGGGAGGTACACGTCGTCCCGGCGAAAGCCGGGACCCAGTGTCGTCACCGACAGGGACCCGTCCCGGTGGGGCCGACGCCGGCCGGCCCCCCCCCGCGGGTGCATTGCTGACCCCGCTACCTCCCGCCATATTCGTCGCGCCTCGCCTCCCCCCCGGGAGGCGCACGCCACGGCGGATGGCAGCCTAACGGGGCACCTCGGAATCCGCAGAACAGCTTTGGGGTTGGGACGGCGCGCCGAGCCTGCCTTGGCCTCAGGCATCATTTCAGGAGCACCGCGATGCGTACGACCGGGAAAGTGAAGTGGTTCAACGATGCCAAGGGGTTCGGGTTCATCACGCCTGACGACGGGAGCAAGGACTGTTTCGTGCATTACAGCGCGATCCAGGGGTCCGGCTTCAAGACCCTGGCCGAAGGGGACTCCGTCGAGTTCGAGATCGTGCAGGGGCAGAAGGGGCCAGCTGCCGAAGGCGTGACGAAGGTCGGCTGATCGCTGCCGGTTGACGCACCGTTGTGAGGGGGCCCGCGAGGGCCCCCTTCTTCGTTTAGGAAGCTCGTGCGGCGCGGGCTCCTCGTACTCCTCGTGCTTCGCCCTGCGGTTCGGGCCCTTCAACTGATGCAGCACGGGCGGCACGGGGGCTGAGCAGCACGGGGCTCTCTCGCTCATTCCCCAGGCAAACGCTTCACGAGCGACCGGTGTCTCAGCCGAGGTTCCCCCACCGACCCGATGCTGCGACTCGAGACCCTCCTGCAGGACGCGACCTACGCTCTCCGAGGCCTGCGACGCGCTCCCGCCTTCACCGCGACCGTGGTGTTGACCCTCGGACTCGGCATCGGTGCCAACACCGCGATCTTCGGCATCGTCGATCGCCTGATGTTGCGCCCCTTTCCGGGGCTCCGCGACCCGGACCGGGTGCACCGCGTGTACACCACCTCAACGTTCCGCGACCGGACCCGGACAGGAAGCGTGTCGCAGTACACCACCTTCCTCGACCTGCAGAAGTACTCGACGTCGTTTGAGGCGGCAGCAGGCTACTTCGCATCGACACTGGCGGTCGGGAGCGGCGCGGACGCCCGGGAGCGCCGCGTGGGGGCCGTCAGTGCGTCCTTCTTCTCCTTCTTCGACGCGCCTCCTGTCCGGGGACGGTACTTCGATGTCTCCGAAGACGTGACCCCGGTCGGCGCACCGGTCTCCGTCATAAGCCACGCCTTCTGGCAGACGGAACTTGGAGGCCGCGACGTGATCGGGGAGCCGCTCCAGGTGTGGAACGTGCGCACCACGATTGTCGGGGTTGCCCCGCCCGGGTTCGTTGGGGTATTCGATGCAGACCCGCCGGCCGTCTACATCCCGATCACGACATACGCGGGGAACAACCCCAACATGCGCGACCGGAACGAGTATTTCACGCGCTACAACTGGGGCTGGATGGACATGATGGTCCGCCGGAAGTCCGGCGTGACCATCGAACAGGCGAATGCGGACCTGACCCAGGCAAACCTCAAGAGCTGGGAGGCCATGCAGGCGCAGGAACCGGGCGGGACGCCGATCGCCATCGCGAAGCCCCGAGCGGCGGTAGGAGCCCTGAAGGCCGCCGCGGGCCCCGACCCGTCGGTGGAAGCGCGCACGGTGCGCTGGGTGTTCGGCATCGCCTTCATCGTCCTGCTGATCGCCTGCTCCAACGTGGCGAACCTCTTCCTCGCGCGCGCCTTGCGCCGGCGTCGTGAGACGGCCGTGCGGATAGCGCTGGGTGGTGGTCGGGGCCGGCTCATGGTGCAGTGGTTCACCGAGGCCCTGGTGCTCGCGCTCATCGGCTGTGCCGCCGGCGTCCTCATCGCGCAATGGGGGGGAGCGACGCTGCGCGAACTCTTCGTCGGCCGCGGCGCCCCCATCGCCGTTGCGACCGATTGGCGTACCCTGGGACTCTCCGTCTCGTTGGCGATGGCCGCGGCGATCCTCACCGCGCTCGCGCCCGCCCTCGTCATGAATCGCACCGGTGTTGCGAGCGACCTCAAGGCCGGTGTCCGCGAGGGCACCCACCAGCGCTCCACTCTGCGCACCGGGCTGGTAGTCTTCCAGGTGACGTTGTCCCTGGTGTTGCTCGTCGGTGCCGGACTGTTTGTCCGCTCCTTTGCGAACGTGCGCTCCCTCCGGCTCGGCTACGACTTCGACCAGGTGGTCCTGGTCTCCCGGAACATGCGTGGGCAGGTCGTGCCGGACAGTGCCTTGGTGACCCTGCAGCGCCGCATGCTCGATGCGGCCAGTACCCTGCCCGAAGTCGAGCACGTCGCTCTGGCCAGCAGCGTCCCCTTCTGGAGCACGTCGTCCACCGACCTGCGCGTGCCGGGGATCGACTCGGTGCGACGGCTGGGCCAGTTCACCTACCAGACCGCGTCCGCCGACTACTTCGCCGCGATGGGCACCCGCATCGTGCGCGGTCGCGGGTTCACCCCGGCCGACCGGGGAGGCACCGAACGCGTCGCGATCGTGAGCGACGCGATGGCACGGGTCCTGTGGCCCGGCGAGGACGCCATCGGCAAGCAAATGCGTGTGGGAAGTGACACCGCCGACTTCACCACGGTCGTGGGCATCGCCGAAGACGCGGCACAGAATGAGTTGACGGCTGAGGACAGGCGGTTCCGGTATTACCTGCCGTTGGAGCAGTATTCACCAACACGTGGGAGCTACCTCCTCGCTCGCGTTCGAGGCACGCCCGCCGTCACCGGCGAGGTGGTGCGCAAAGCCGTGCAACAAGTGATGCCGGGAGAGACCTACGTCACCGTGCGCCCCCTCAGCGAGATCATCGAGGGACGCCAGCGCGCCTGGCGCTTTGGTGCGACGATGTTCGTGGCCTTTGGCGTCCTCGCCCTCGTGGTCGCCGCGATCGGGTTGTACGGCGTCATCGGCTACGACGTCGCGCAACGCATGCACGAACTCGGCGTCCGCATGGCCCTCGGCGCACAGTCCGGGGACTTGCTGCGGCTGGTCCTCGGGCAGGGAGTGCGGGTCGCAACCATGGGGATCGTGCTCGGGACCTTGGTCGCGTTGGCGATGGGCTCGAAGATCGAGGGGCTCCTGTTCCAACAGACCGCGAACGACGCGAGGGTGATTGGAGTCGTGGCCGCCATCCTCTTCCTCGCTGCCGTGATCGCGACCCTGGTGCCTGCCCTTCGCGCCTCGCGCGCGGATCCGAGCGTGGCATTACGTAGCGACTGACAACTCGCGACAGGCCGTCGAGGCCGAACCCTTCGTTCGCGGACGCGTACGGCGCGTGCCCCTCGTGCTGCGCCTTGGCAGTGTCGGGCCCTTCAACTGATGCAGCACGGGCAGCACGAGACTTGAGCAGCACGAGGCTTTCCCCTCTCGCGTGCCCGCGCGTGCCGCCCGTGCTCCCCGTGCCTCTCGTGCTTCGCCCTGGCCGTTCAGGCCTTCCAACCGATGCAGCACGAGCCGCCCCCCTCCGCCTCCCCGCCGC
>JAEUJL010000171.1 GCA_016794835.1 Gemmatimonadota bacterium
CCAGGTGCGGGCGGCGACGCGCGCCGAACTGGTGCGGCTCCATCGACGCCTCGGGATCACGATCATCCACGTCACGCACGACCAGGTGGAGGCCATGTCGATGGCCCAGCGGGTGGCGGTGATGCACGAGGGCAAGCTCGAGCAGTGCGCGCCACCCATGGAGGTATACTCGACCCCGGCCACCCTCTTCACTGCACAGTTTGTCGGGTCGCCACTCATCAACACCATCCCCGGCCGGGTGGACGGTGCCGGGAGCCGCCAGGTCTTCACCGGGCCGCTGACCATGGGCGTGCACGCGACCCCGGGTGACGCCACCCTCGCCGTGCGGCCCGAGCACCTCCGCCTCGGCCCCGCCGACGGTGCCGTGCAGGCGACGGTGGTCCTTGTGGAGCCGCTCGGCGCCGAGACGATCGTGCACCTGGCCCTGGCCGATGGCACGGAGCTGCGCGCGCGCGTGCCCGGTCATGCCGCGGTGATCGCTGGCGCGGTCGTGCCGGTGTCGGTCGAGGCGAGCCACGCCCTCGTGTTTGACGTGGCGGGACGCCTGGCCGGTCGGGGCCGCGCATGAAGGCGTGGTCCCTCGGGATGTTGCTCGCACTGTGTGCGTGCGCTCCCGACACCCCGGTCACGGTCCTCCGCATGACCTCCTGGCAGACCCCGGCGGAGAATGCCCTGGACCTGCCCGCCATCCGCGCGTTCGAGGCCGCGCACCCCGGGGTGCGCGTCGAGAACGAGCCCGTGGCCAACCAGGCCGAGTACCGCGAGAAGGTGATCACGTCGATTGCCTCCGGCGCGCCACCAGACGTCTTCCTCCTCGACAACATCGACGTGCCGGCCTTTGTCGAGGCCTCCGTGCTGCTGGACCTCCGTCCCTTCGCGCCACGCGTCGGTGTGTCGCTCGACGACTACTACCCGAACGTGCTGGAGATCTTCTCGCGCGGCTCGGCGGTCTACGCCTTTCCCAAGGGCTTCTCGCCCGTGGTGTACTACTACAACCGGGCCCTGTTCGAGGCGGCAGGCATCCCGGAACCGACGGACGGCTGGACCTGGGAGGAGTTCATCGCGGCGGCGCGCGCCCTCACGCGTGACACCGACGGCGATGGGGTGACCGATCAGTGGGGCACCGCCGTGATGCGGCCCTTCTATGCGTGGCAGGCCATCGTTTGGTCCGGGGGTGGGGATATCCTCGCGACGGATGGGCAGCGCGCCTCCGGCGCCCTCGATAGCCCGGAAACCATCGCGGCACTGGAGTTCCTCACCTCGCTCGTGCTCACGCACGGCGTGGCCCCGCGACCGAATGCCTTTCGGGCCGTCACCGGCAACGAGAGCCGCCTGTTCTACAGTGGCCGGTTGGCCCTGCTCCCCAGTGGCCACTGGCTCATCCCGAACATCCGGCCGCAGCTCGCGGCGGGTCGCCTCCGGCTCGGGGTCGTCTCGGTGCCCAGGGCGCCGGGCGCGACGGTCGCCACGCCATTGTTTGCCTCGGGGTGGTCCGTGCCCCGCAACACCACGCATCGCAAGTTGGCGGTGGCGCTCGCGGCGGCGCTCGCCGGTCCGGCCGCACAGCGTGAACGCCTCGAGGCCGGGCTCGAGTTGTCCGCCATGCCATCGGTGCAGGACGCCTGGACGCCGCACGACTCGAGCGGCCTCGACGCGGCCTTCGTCCGGCAGGTGGCCTCAGGCCGTCCGCCCTGGGGCGCTCGCATCGCCCGCTTCCGCGAGGTTGAGGCACAACTCCCCGACATCCTGGACCAGGTCATCATCCAGGGGCGACCCGTCGCGGAGGTGACCCGGGACGTGGCGCGTCGGCTCGACCTGGTGCTCGCGCGATGACCCAGGAACGACGTGCCGTTCGCTGGGGGACCATACTTGCGGCGCTCTGGCTGCTCGGCGTCCTGGCGATCGTGTATCGCGTGGGCGCTGCGGCGGAGAATGCCCTGGCCCTGGAGGAAGCGCGCTCGGTGGCGTCGTCCTTTGACGCCAACCAGCGTCCGGCGCGGACCGCGATGCGCTACGTGCCGGTGGCCGGCCCGATTGTGACCGTCGTGCGCACGATGAAGCGGCAGCTCGGCCCGGCGGCGGAGCGGTTGCGGACGGAAGAACGTGTGTTGATCTGGCAGACCTGGCGGCAGCGGTTCATCAGCCTCCCGGTCAAGGACGCCGACGCGTGGGACATCGTGGGCGCGGTGGTGGTGGCGGCCAACCCGGTCGACATGCCCTGGATCGTTTGGGTCGTCACCGTGGGCGCCGGGCTGCTGGCGCTCGGGTTGCTCCGCCGCGGCATGCGACTCGCCGCGACGGATCGGGAGACGGCACCCTACTACCTGGTGGCTGACGGCGTGGCCGTCTTGGCGATCGGGACGGCGGTGGTGGCGATCCTGGTGCGTGGGTACCTGCAGGAGGTCGCCATGCGCCTGCCGCCGCCCACCGCCATCACCCGGTTTGACCCCATGGTCCTGCAGCTGCCGAACGGTCGCCTGGTGGCGCTGGTGGTTGCCGGTGTGTGGGCCGCGGTCGCCGCCGGCATTCTCGGCACGGCCTGGCTTGCGTCTCCGAGCCAGGCCCTGTCCGCGCGGCGCACCGCACGCACGGCGTGGGGCTTCCTCGCGCCGAGTGGGGTGCATCTCCTGCTGTTCACGTTGGGGCCGCTCGCCTTCACCGCGTGGCTCTCGTTGTATCGGTGGGACCTGCTCGCCACCGACCGACCCTTCATCGGCCTGGCCAATTACCGCGAGCTGCTGCGCGACCCGCAGTTCTGGAATGCGTTGAAGAACACGGCGCTCTACGCGCTGTACGTCCCGGTCACGATGGGACTCGCCCTGGGGGCAGCGGTGTTGCTCAACCAGCCGTTGCGCGGCATCCGTGTGTTGCGGGCGATGGTGTTCCTGCCCGCCATCGTCTCCTACGTTGCGATCGCGATGGTCTGGCAGTGGATCTACCACGCCGACTACGGATTGCTGAACCATGTGCTCCAGCGCCTTGGCGGCACCGGGCATGACTGGCTGGGCGACCCGTCCACGGCACTGCCGGCCCTCATGGTGGTCTCGGTCTGGGTGCAGCTCGGCTACCAGATGGTGGTGTACCTCGCCGGGCTGCAGGGAGTACCGGCGACCTTGCTGGAGGCGGCGCGGCTGGACGGGGCAGGGTCGTGGACCCGGTTCTGGCGCATCACGGTCCCCCTGCTGCGGCCGGTCTCGCTCTACCTGCTCGTGACGGGCATCATCTGGTCGTTCCAGGTGTTTGCGCTGGTCTACGTGATGACGGAGGGCGGCCCCGCGCGGTCCACCGATGTCCTGGTCTACCAGATCTACCAGAATGCGTGGGAGTTCCGCCGGATGGGCTACGCGTCGGCGTTAAGCTGGGTGCTGTTCGCGTTGCTCATCGGGCTCACCGTATTGCAATGGCGACTCCTCAACCGGCGGGTGGAGCATGCCGCGTAACGCCCGCGCCCCCCAGATGGCGCGCCTCACGACCGCGGTCGCCGCGGTGGTCGTGGCGGTGCTCATGGTCGCGCCGTTCCTCTGGATGGTGTCGACGGCCCTCATGGGCGAGTTCGAGGTCCTCCAATATCCGCCGCCGCTGCTGCCGGCCTCGCCACGCTGGGCCAACTTCCGGGAGGCGCTGACCACACTCCCGTTTGACCGCTTCTTCCTGAACTCGGCGATCGTCGCGCTCGTGACGGTGACCAGCCAGCTCGTCTGCGGCGCGATGGGCGGGTATGCCCTCGCGCGGTTCCGCTTTCCCGGCGCGCGCGCCGTCTTTGCCGTGTACCTCGGGGCGCTCATGGTGCCGGGCATCGTCCTCCTGATCCCCCGGTTCCTCCTGGTCGACGCGCTGGGCGCGGTGGATACCATGGCCGGCCTCGTCTCGGCCGAGCTGGTGTCGGTCTGGGGCGTGTTCATGATGCGCCAGTTCTTCATCTCGCTGCCGCGCGAGACCGAGGACGCGGCGCGGATCGACGGGGCGGGGGAGTTCACGATCTTCACGCGGATCGCCCTCCCGATGGCGAAGCCGGCGCTCGCCACCTTCGCCCTGTTCGCGTTCATCGACGCGTGGAAGGCGCTCCTGTGGCCCCTCGTGGTGACCCGGTCGATGTCCCTGCGGACCGTGGAGGTGGGGATCGCCTCCTTCCACGGGCTTTACTACGCCAACTGGCCGTACCAAATGGCGGCCGCCGTGACCGCGCTGCTCCCCGTCTTCGCCGTCTTCCTGGCGACCCAGAAGTACTTCACCCGCGGGATCCAGCTCTCCGGGCTCCGGTAGCCGCGGCGCGGGTTTCCCGCCGGCGGGAACGGGTTTGTTACCTCCAGCCAGGCTCATCGGTCATCATGACCGGGGGCGCGGCACATGCCGCATTCTCGTGGCTTTGGAGACCTGGGAAACATGGCTACAGCTCAACTCGACAGCACCGTCGCACCACATGTCTTGCTCGCCGACGTCGCGGCCGTCCTCGCGGCCGAGGGCGACATCGTGCGCAAGTGCGTGCAGGTCCTTGACCACATCACGCGGGCCACGGGTGCGGGGGAATGCAGCTTGTGGTTAGTCACACCGCAGGGGCTGGTCGCGGCCGCGCGCGCGGGCACGATGTCCACGCCGGCCGTCGAACTCGCGCCGTTGCTCGAGGGCGGCGATGCGGAATCCGGGCCGTTGATGGTGCGGCGCCTCGCGTCGGCCGGACGCCGCCTCGGTGCCCTGGTGCTGCGCATGGAAGGGGGTGTTCCGGCTGACGTGGGCACGGCCTTCAGCGCGGTGGCCAACATGCTGGCCCCGGCGCTGGGATGGGCCGAGCAATCGCGCGCCTTTGTGGCCGAGGCCGACAAGCGCGCCCGGCAACTCGAGGAGGAACGCCGACTCATCCACCAGGTCGTCGACTCGCTGCCCGTCTCGTTGTACGTCGTGGATCGCGACTATCGCATCACGGTGTGGAATCGCAAGCGCGAGGCGGGATCGCAGGGCGTCAGCCGGGACCAGGCCCTCGGGAAGACGCTGTTCGAGATCCTCCATCGCGCACCCGCCGAGAAGCTGCGTCGTGAGCTGGATGAGGTGTTCCAGAGTGGCCGCATGCAGCAGTTCACCATGGAGTCGCGTGCGACGGGCGAGCCCCGGTCGTATCGGATCACCAAGATCCCGATGCAGGCCGCTGATGGTGAGCCGTTTTCGCACATCATCACGATTGGGGAGGACGTCACCGACACGGCGGCGACCAGCGAGCGCATTTCACGCACCGAGCAATTGGCGGTCCTGGGCCAGCTGGCGACCGGGGTGATGGCGGATGTGTCGCCGCCCCTGCAGTCCGTGTCGGATGCCGCGGAGACCCTGGTCCAGAGCCTGGACGAGTTGGCGCGGGATGGCGCGACCGTCCCGGATCATGCGACCGAGGCGGCCCGCACCGCAGTTCGTGAGGTCGGCCGCTGCCGCGCCATGATCGGCAGCCTGCTGGATCTCTCGCACACGGGCGACGGCGAACGCGTTGCCATGGACGTCGGTCCGGTCGTCGAGCAGGCCCTCGCCGTGCTGCGGCCGCTGCCCGCCTTTGCCACCCTCACGACGCAGGTCTTCGTGGACGGGGGCGTGCCGAAGGTACTCGGCGCCCATGCGCAATTGCGCCAGGTCCTGATCGCCCTGCTGCAGAACGCGGCCGAGGCGATGGACACGCAGGGTACGGTGACCATCCGCGTGCGAGCCGGCCAGGCCGCGCACGAGGCGGTGATCATCGAGGTCATCGACGAGGGCCGGGGCATCGCCCGCGGCGATCTCCGGCACATTTTCGAGCCGTTCTACACCACCAAGGGACCGGGACGTGGCACCGGCCTCGGGCTGTCCATCTGCCACTCCATCATCGCACGCCACAACGGACGCATCGAAGTCGATAGCGCCGTCGGCGCCGGGTCCACCTTCCGTATCCTCCTCCCGGGAGCACCAATCCCATGACCGACTTGCACTCCAACGGGGCCTCCCCCTTCCTCACCGAATCCCGCTTCGACGCCCCAGCGGAAGAGAAGCTGGTGGCCAATGTGCCGACGCTCGAGGAGCTCGAGCGGGTCCACATTCGCTACGTGCTCGAGCGGGTGCGCTGGCACCAGGGTCGCGCGGCGGCCGTTCTTGGGATATCGTCCAAGACGCTGTACCGGAAGATCCGCCAGTACGGCTTCAAGCGACCCCACGTCACCGCCCCAATCGATAGATGAAAGTCCTGGTCATCGAGGACGACCCCACCGTCGGCAACTTCATCAAGCGAGGTCTTGAAGAGCAGCGGTGGGGGGTGTCCCTGGTGACCGATGGGGAGGCGGGTGAGCGGGCGGCGCTGGACGAGCCGTTCGATGTGGTCATCCTCGACATGCGCCTCCCCGGCAAGAGCGG
>JAEUJL010000181.1 GCA_016794835.1 Gemmatimonadota bacterium
GGCCACCCCGATCGCGCGGCTCGTGGGGGAATACGAGGCGGTGGCGGTCCCGGCCACCTCGCCCCTGAAATCGTTAGGCGACCTGCTGGCACTGCTCGAGCGCGACGTGGGGGCCGTGTCGTGGGGGGGCGGGTCGGCCGGCGGGACGGACCAGATGCTGGTGGACCTGGTGGCGCAGGCGCGCGCGGTGGACCCGCGTCGCACGAGTTACGTGGCCTTTGCCGGTGGGGGGGAAGCGCGGGCGGCGTTGTTAGGCGGGCAGGTGACGGTCGGGGTGTCCGGGGTGGGCGAGTTCGCCGAGCTGGCGTCGAGCGGCTTGGTTCGCATCCTCGCCGTCTCCTCGCCCATGCGGCTCCCGGGGATCGACGCCCCCACCTTGCGTGAGGCAGGGGTTGACGTGGTGCTCGCGAACTGGCGCGGGGTGATGGCGCCGCCCGGGCTGCGTGCCGCGGAGCGTCGACGTCTCGAGGCGGACATCCTGCGCATGACCGAGACCCCGACCTGGCAGGAAGAGTTGGCCCGTCGGGGTTGGCAGGACGTCGCAATGGGCAGCGACGCCTTTGGGCGCTACCTCGCCTCGGAGGTGAACCGCGTGGAGCGGCTCGCCCTCGCGCGCCGTGGCACCGGACCGCAGGCGGTGACGCGCGGCTCGCGCCTCCCCTGGGTGCTCGCGGTGGTGCTGGTGCTCTCGCTCGTCATGGGACGACGCAGGGCGGCGCATGATGCGCTGGCGCGCCGCCACTGGCGCCCGGTGGCGTTGATCCTCGGCGCGATGCTGGTGAACCTCGTCGTGAGTGACCGCGCGGGGTTTGTGGCGGGTGCCGCGATCCTCTTTGCGGCGACGGCGCTGGCGTTTGGGGAACGACGCCTGGCGCGCGTGCTGCCGGTGGCGGTGGGGTTTGCCCTTGCGACCTTCCTGCTCTTCCGGGGCGCCCTGGGGGTGGCACTCCCGGTGGGCACGTGGTGGGGAGGGGCCGGATGAACCTCGTCGACGGACTGGCGATTGCCCTCCAGCCGATCCACCTGCTGTGGGCGCTGGCGGGCGCCGCGTTAGGCACGGCGGTCGGCGTGTTGCCGGGGGTGGGGCCGGCGATGACGGTGGCGCTGCTCCTGCCGGCGACATTTGGCCTGGAGCCGACCAGCGGGATGATCCTCCTGGCGGGGATCTATTACGGCGCCATGTACGGGGGATCGACCACCTCGATCCTCTTCAACATCCCCGGGGAGAGTGCCACGATCGTCACGGCGATCGAGGGACACGCCATGACGCGCAACGGCCGCGCCGGGACGGCCCTCGCCACCGCCGCCATCGGATCGTTTGTCGCAGGGACGATCGGCACGCTGCTCATCGCCACCATCGGGCCGGCGCTGGCCCAGGTGGCCCTGCGGATGGGGCCTGCGGAGCAATTCGCGCTGATCGTCCTCGCCTTTGCCATGGTGACGACCGTCCTTGGGGACCGGCCGTGGCTCGGCCTGGCTTCCCTGTGCCTCGGGCTCCTGGTCGGGGCCGTGGGGATCGACGTGCAGACGGGCGAGGCGCGACTGACCCTGGGCGTCCCCCAGCTGCTCGACGGGATCGACATCATCGTCGTCGCGGTCGCGTTCTTCGCGGTGTCCGAGTCCTTGTTCCTCGCCTGGACCGGGGAGGTGACCCCGGTCGCGCTGGGGCCCAGCGGCCGCATCGGCCTCACGCGCGAGGAATGGCGGCGGTCGTTCCCGGCGTGGCTGCGGGGCACGGCGCTGGGCTTCCCGTTAGGCGCCATCCCTGCCGGCGGGGCGGAACTCCCGACGTTGCTCTCGTTCGCGCTGGAGAAGCGGCTGGCGAAGGCCCCCGCCGACTGGACGCCGAGTGGCCCCGGGGCGATCGAGGGGGTGGCTGGCCCGGAGGCGGCGAACAATGCCTCGGCGGCCGGGACCCTCGTCCCGATGCTGGCCCTGGGGATTCCCACCACCGCCACCGCGGCGGTCCTCCTGGTGGCCCTGCAGCAGTACGGGCTGCAACCGGGGCCCCTGTTGTTCCGCAACGCGGGGGACCTGGTGTGGGCGCTGCTCGCGTCGCTCCTGGTCGGCAACGCGATGCTCCTGGTCCTCAACCTCCCGTTGGCGCACGGGTGGGCGCGCCTCGCGGCGATCCGGCCAGCCTACCTGCATGCGGGGATCCTCGTGCTCGCCACGGTGGGCACCTGGACGCTCCATCGGTCGGTCGTGGACCTGGCGGTGCTGGCCACGTTAGGCGTCGTCGGCTTTGCCTGGCGCGTGCTGGGGTGCCCGGCGGTTCCCGTGGTGATTGGCGCGATGCTTGGCCCGCTCGCGGAGCAGCACCTGCAGCGGGCCCTGGTGGTCGCCAACGGCGACTGGGGGGCGGTGGTGCGGCGGCCGGGGGCGGCCAGTCTCCTGGGCCTCGCCGTGGCTGTGGCGGTGGGGGCGCTGGTCGCGCGACGTGGTGCCGCGCGCCGGGCCGCCTAACGCTGGAGCTGCTCGCCGGCCCGGTTCACCAGCAGCACCGTCACGAAGATCGCGGCCCCGGGGAAGAGGGCGACCCACGGCTCGGTGGTCATCACCGCCTGCGCCTGGTAGAGCATGTTGCCCCAGCTGGCGGTGGGGGGCTGCACCCCGACCCCAAAGAACGACAGCGCGCTCTCCATGAGGATCGAGCGGCCGACGGCGAGGGTGGCCGACACCGCGAGGACCCCCGTGATGTTGGGGACGAGGTGGCGCAGGATCACGCGCGTGGGGGCGACGCCCAGGGCACGCGCGGCCTCCACGAATCCTCGCGGGACCAGGGACAGGACCTCCGCGCGGACGACGCGCGCGGTTTCCATCCACCCCACCATGCCCACGAGGAGCACGAGGAGCGGGACCGATGGCTGCAGGATGGCGGCGACCGTCATCAGCAGCGGGAGGCGCGGGATGGACAGCATGGCATCGGTGACGCGCATCAGGACGGCGTCCACCCCCCGGCGGGAGGAGCCGGCCACCAGCCCGATGACCGCGCCGAGCGCGACCGAGGTCGCCGCGGCCAGGAGCCCGATGGCGATCGAGATCCGGGCCCCGTGGAGGGCGCGGGTCAACACGTCGCGGCCCAGGTCGTCCGTGCCGAACCAGTGGCCGGCGGACGGCGCGGCGCGCCGCAGGGCGAGGTCGACTGCATCTGGTGCGTAGGGGGCAAGCCATGGCGCGATCGCCGCGACCAGGACGAGGGCCACGATCGTCGCACTCCCTGCCGGGCGTCGCGTCATGCGCGCACCCGCGGGTCCAGCCACCGCGCGGCCAGGTCGGCCAGCAGGTTCATGACGACGACCACGACCGATGACAGCATGAGGAAGGCCATCAGCACCGTGTAATCGCGACGGGCCAGCGCCTCGGTGAAGAGGCCGCCGAGCCCGGGCCAGGCGAACACGCTCTCGGTCATGACGGCCCCGGACACCATGATCGCCGCGTCGAGCATCACCACGGTGAAGAAGGGGAGCAGGGCGTTGCGCAGCGCATGCCGGTAGTGCACCTGGCGCGCGGGCACGCCACGCCCGCGGGCGGCGAGCACAAAGCGCTGCAGCAGCACCTCGCCCATGGCACTGCGCAGGTAGCGCGTCCAGGCCGCGGCGTGGAGGACCGCCAGGGTGGTGGCCGGCAGGACCAGGTGCGCCAGTCGATCGCCCAGGCCACCGCCAAGCAGGGACGAGCGGCCGCTCGAGGGGGCCCATCCCAGCCACACGGCAAAGACGAGCTGCAGCAGGAGGCCGAGCCAGAAGGCCGGGAGCGAGATCCCGGCAACCGTCAGTGCCGCGGTCACCCGGTCCACGACGGCGCGTTTGCGCACGGCCGTGATCACCCCGACGGGAATTGCCGCGAGCAACGCCACGGCGAGCGATGCGCTCACCAGCTCAAGGGTGGCCGGGATGCGCTCGGCGATGCGGGTCACCACGGGCCGCCCGTCGGTGAAGGAGAAGCCCCAGTCGCCGGTGACGAATCCCCGCAGCCACGCCAGGTACTGCACGGGGAGCGGTCGGTCGAGCCCTAACGAGACCTTGAGGCGTTCGATGTCGGCCGGGCGGACGTTCGGGTTCTCGAGGTAGATGGCCAGCGGGCCCCCGGGCGCGGCGTGCAGGAGGGCGAAGATGAGCACCGACAGGAGGAGCAGGAGCGGGATCGCCTGCGCGACCCGCCGCACGACGAGCATCGTGCTCATGGGCAGGCGTTCCCGCTCACGCCGTCACGACGCAAACTGCCGGAGGTGGTGATCGGTATGGCGCCACCCCCAGTGCTGCCACTCGGCTTGCGTGAGCGGGCCGAAGGCCGCGTGTGGCCGTCCTTCCCCGTTCCACGCGGCAAAGCGCTGGATCAGGGCGACCACGTCCGCCTTGAGGCGCTCGAACTCGGGGTCGGTGGCTGGTTGGCGGCGCACGGCATCGAACGGCGGCAACGTCGGGCCGTTCTTCGGCCAGGCGAACGGCGCGTAGAAGGCGAACGGGCGGATCACGCGGCGGAAGAACCAGTTGCTCTGGTCGCGCGTGGCGACGTCGCCTAACGCGGCGCGAAAGGTCTCGGCGACATGCCACAGCATCTGCGACACGTTCATCTTGCCCCACTGGCGGGGCGCGTCCGGGCGCAGGGCCTGCACGCGGGAGACGAGGGCGTCGCGCGTGGCCGGGTCGGTGAGGGCGGGGGAGAGGGGCACGGTCGAATCGGCGAAGGGTGGCCGGGGGTGCGTCAGGGCGGCGAGACGACGTCCCACTCGTGCACGTTCCAGAAGACGCCCGTATTGGTGGGGTTGCCCTTGAACCCCCGCAACGTCGCCGGGACGCCATCCAGGCGGGTCACGTTGTACAGCGGGATCTCCGGGGCCAGCTCGGCCAGGCGCTGTTGCACCTGGACCAGGAGGCGACGGCGGCGTCCCTGGTCGATCTCCCGGTCACTGGCGTACAGCAGGGAGTCGAGGGTCGCGTCGGCGACGAAATTGATGTTGCGGCCGGCGGGTGGGGTGCGGTCGGATGCGAAGAACAGCGTCAGCTCCGGGTCGGCGGGCATATGCCACCAGTGCAGCATGGCGTCGAAGTTGCCCTCGAACCACAGCGACGAGATTGATGTGCCATCGACGAGCTGGATCTTCATGTCGACGCCGACATCGCGGAAGGCTCGCTGCACCACCTGCGCGACGTTCTCGCGCGTGACGAAGCCCGCCTGGGTGAGGAGCGTGAAGGCGAGGGGTGCGCCGTCCTTCTCGCGAATGCCGTCACCGTCCCGGTCCGTCCATCCGGCTTCGTCGAGGAGGGCGCGCGCCCGCGCCACGTCAAACGGGTAGGTCGTGACACTGTCAGTGAACGCCCACGACAAGGGCTGGATGGCGCCGTGGACCACCGGGGCGAGGGAGTCCAGGATCGTGCGCGTGATTGCCTCGCGGTCCAGGGCATGCGTGAGCGCCCGCCGCACGCGCACATCGGCGAAGGCGGCGATGCGCCGCTGGTTGAGCGTGATGTGCTCGTACGAGTTGCCCATCATGCGGTGGACCGTGACCCCCGGGACCTGACGGAGCTCGCGCGCGCGGTCCCACGGGACCAGGGCCACCACATGCGCCTCGCCGGCGGCCAGCTGGTTGATGCGGGTGGTCGCGTTGGTGATGAACTTGAACTGGAGGCGGCGGATCTTCGCCGGGCCACGCCAGTAGTCGTCCACCCGCTCCAGGAGGATGTACTCCCCGGTCTTCCACTCGGCGACGCGATAGGGCCCCGTGCCTAACGGCTTCCGGTTGTAGTCGGCCGCCTGGTCGATGTTGCGCCCCTCGAGGACATGCTTCGGCAGGGCACCGCGCACGAACTGCAGCTGGTACGGGGCATAATGTTCGCGATAGTGCACGACCGCCGTCAGCGAATCGGGGGTGTCCACGGAGGTGATGCGGTCGAAGCCGTCGGTGCTCTCCGGGTTGTAGTCCGGGGAGTTGATGGCGTCGACGGTGAACTTGAGGTCGGCGGAGGTGAACGGGACGCCGTCGTGCCACCGGATCCCGGGGCGCAGCTTCCAGGTGACGTCCATCCCGCCGTCCGCGCGCAGCACGACGCCGCCGTTGGCGATGGTGGGCACCTCCACCGCGAGCACGGGGACGATGTTCATCTGCTCATCGTTGGTCACCAGCCCTTCGATGATGCAGGTCTGCACGTCCTCGAGGATGTGGGTGCTGAATCGGTTGAGGGTATCGGGCTCCCGGTCGTACCCGACGACGAGGAGGTCGTTGCTGGGGGCATTGCGCGCCGCTGAGCGCTCGGAGCACCCGGCGAGCAGGAGGCAGGCGAGAAGGCGGAGCGGGGTGCGGATCACAAGGATGGGCCGGTCAGGATGGCGAGATGCTGGGCGAACGTTGGCGTGCTCCGCGCCGTGCGGGAAGGGAGCGAAGGGCGTCGCGGGGAGCGCGCCTGCCGCCCCCGGTCCGGGAAGGGACCGCCACAGATGGGGCCGACGCCCCAGCTCCGCTAGCGCTCCGCCGTCATCAGTCGCGAGATCAGCGCCACCGGCAGGGCACCGTGTGCCAGGAACCGATCGTGGAAGTCACGCAGGGAGAACGCGGCGCCCTCACGTGCGGCGACCAGGCGTCGCAGGGTGTG
>JAEUJL010000183.1 GCA_016794835.1 Gemmatimonadota bacterium
CGCGGCGCTGGCGCCCGCGTACCTGCGCGCCTACGACATGGGGCGGCCGTTCTACCGCAAGACGTACAGCACGCTCACGGTGCATAACGCGGGCTACCAGGGGCACTTCGCCGCCGAGACGCTGGGCAAGGTCGGCCTGCCCTGGGAGTTCTTCAACCACCACATGTTCGAGTGGCACGGGCGGATGAACCTGCTCAAGGGCGGGATTGCCTGCGCGGATGTCGTGACGACGGTGAGCCCCACGCATGCGCACGAGCTGCGCACGGCCGCCGGGGGCTTTGGGCTCCACGAGCACTTCATTGCGATGCGCGAGCGGTTCGTCGGCGTGCTCAACGGGATCGACAACGCCGACTGGGACCCGGCCACCGACAAGTTCATTGCCGCGAATTACTCGATCACGGCGCTGGCCAACAAGCGCAAGTGCAAGGCCGCGCTGCAGAACATCTTTGGACTACCGCAGAAGCCCGGCACGCCCATCATCGGCATGTCGGCCCGCATGGTCGCCCAGAAGGGGCTCGACCTGATTCTCGGTTCCCCCGCGTTCCTGTCGCTCGACGCCCAGTTCATCTTCCTGGGGCAGGGGGAGAAGCGCTACGTCGACATCCTGCGGGAGCTGGCCAACTACGCGCCGGGCCGCATTGGCGTGCAGACCAACTTCACCGTGGAGCAGGAGCACCGCCTGCTGGCGGGTGCCGACATGATCGTGATGCCGTCGCAGTACGAACCCTGCGGCCTCACGCAGATGCGCGCGCAGCGCTACGGCGCCCTCCCGGTCGCCCGCAAGGTCGGCGGGCTCGCCGACACGATCGATGACAACGTGACCGGCTTCCTGTTCGATGAGTACACGGCGCAGGCGTTCCAGAACGCCTGTGCGCGGGCCATCGACCACTACCGCTACCCCCAGGTGTGGACGGCGATGGTGCGCGAGGCGATGAGCCGCGACTTCGGGTGGCACAAGTCGGAGCGGCGGTACCGCGAGTTGTACGGTCGAGCCATTGCGAGTCCGAGATGGCGCCGGTGAGCCTGACACCGATGCAGCACGAGCGGCACGAGACGGGGGCAG
This sequence comes from Gemmatimonadota bacterium, assembly GCA_016794835.1. Classification (GTDB taxonomy): domain Bacteria; phylum Gemmatimonadota; class Gemmatimonadetes; order Gemmatimonadales; family Gemmatimonadaceae; genus RBC101. The sequence continues at coordinate 1,064 of JAEUJL010000183.1, forward strand.
CACGGGACGCGTGCCGCCCTGACCTCTCGTGCGCCTCGTGCGTCGCTCTTGCCGTTGAACGCCTGTGAGGCAGACCGACTTCGTCCTCATGCTCCACAGCCACCTGCCGTACGTGCTCAACCACGGCCGGTGGCCGCACGGCAGCGACTGGATCTGTGAAGCCGCCATCGAGACCTACCTCCCGCTCCTTGAGAAGCTCAAGGCGCTCGACGCCGCCAATATCGCGGCCCCGGTGACGATCGGCTTCACGCCGATCCTGGCGAACATGCTCGAGCACCCGACCTTCGCCAGCGAGCTCGAGGCCTTCTTCGCCCAGCGCTTCACCTTCTGCGACGAGGCGCCCGACTCGATGCGCGGCACGCCGGACGAGGCGATGCTCCCGCTGGTCGCCTACTGGCGGTCCCGCCTCGAGCGCCTGCACCAGCTCTGGCGCGCGATCGACGGCGACATCCTCGGCGAGTTCCGCGCGCTGCAGGATCGCGAGCGGCTCGAGATCACCAGCTCGGCGGCCACGCATGGGTTCCTGCCCCTCCTCGGTCGCGACGCGTCGATCCACCTGCAACTCGCGCTTGGTCGCGCCGAACACCGCCGCATCTTCGGGCGCGACCCCGAGGGGTGCTGGGTGCCCGAGTGTGCGTATCGCGGCGCGGGACACTGGGAGCCCCTGCCCGGGGCGCCTGGCGCCGGGCCGCGGCGGGGCACCGAGGAATTCCTGGCGGACGCGGACTATCGCTACTTCTACGTCGACTCGCACATGGCGCGGGCCGGTGCACCGTTAGGCGTCTACGGCGCGCTGTTCGGGGGCGAGCCGGAACGGCTCGCTGCCGGGGCCGAGACGCGGGTGGCCGGGGACTACTCGCCGTACCAGGCCTATCGCGTCACCGATGCGCTCGATGCGCGGGAGGTCGCGGCGTTCGTGCGCGACCCGCGGACCTCGCAGCGCGTGTGGAACCGCCACGGGGGGTACCCCGGGGACGGGGCCTACCTGGAGTTCCACAAGATCCGCTGGCCCGGGGGACTCCGTCTCTGGCGGGTCACCTCGCGCACGTCCGACCTCGGAGACAAACAGCCATATGCGCCCGAGGTCGCGCGCGCGCGTTCGCACGAGCACGCCAACGACTTCGCGCAGCTCCTCGTCCGCCTCCATCACGGCCGCGCCGCCACCGAGGGTGCCGTCGTGGTTGCCCCGTTCGACACCGAGCTGCTCGGCCACTGGTGGTTCGAGGGGCCCGACTTCATGGGGGACCTCTACGCCGCCCTGCCACACCACCCGGAGGTGCGGGCGACCACCGCAGGCGAACACCTCGACCGCCATGGGGCGCCGGTCGCCCTGCAGCTGGCCGATGGCTCCTGGGGAAAGAACGGGACCTGGGAGATGTGGATGAACGACCAGGTGGCGTTCACCTGGCCGGTGATCTGGGAGGTCGAGGCCCGCTTCTGGGACGCGGCGCCCGCCGCGCTGGAGCGACCGGACCTGCACCCGATCCTCGAGCAGGCGGCGCGGTCGATGCTGCTCCTCCAGTCGTCCGACTGGCAGTTCATCATCAGCACCGGGGAGGTGGAGGACTACGCCGTGAAGCGCTTCAACGGCCACGCCGAGGATTGCCGCGAGCTGCTCGATGCGCTCGAGGCGGGGATCGGCGGTGCCGAGGTGTCGTCCGCGGTCGCGCGGGCGCGCGAGCTCCAGCAGCGCGACGACGTGTTTCGCGAGATCCTGCCGAGCATTGAGCTGGCCATGGAGCGCGCCGCCCGGTGACCACGGGGGCCCACCGGGCGGAGCGGCGGCACATCGTCCTCCACGCGCACTTCTACCAGCCGCCGCGGGAGGACCCGGCGTTCGACGAGATCGACGCCGAGCCGAGTGCCGCACCGTTCCACGACTGGAACGAGCGCATCGAGCGGGAGTGCTATCGGGCGGTGGTCGCGGCGCGTGTGCACGGGCCGGACGGGCGCATCACGGGGATCGTCAACACGCTGGAGTGGATCTCGTTCAACGTGGGCCCGACGCTCTTCGAGTGGCTGGCGCGACATGCCCCGGACACCGCCGAACGGATCGTGGCCGCTGACCGCCACAGCGTCGCGCGCCTGGGACACGGGAATGCCATCGCGCATCCGTATCATCATGTGATCCTGCCGCTGGCCTCGCGGCGCGACAAGGTCACCGAGGTGCGGTGGGGGATGCGGGACTTTCGTCGGCGCTTTGGGCGGGACCCCGAGGGGATGTGGCTGCCCGAGACTGCGGTGGACGATGAGACCCTCGATGTGCTCGCGCAGGAAGGGATCCGCTTCACCATCCTCGCCCCGCACCAGGTCGTGGGCGCGCCGCCGAACGGGCACGCGGGTCGATACGTCACGACGAATGGGCGTGCGATCGCCCTCTTTCCCTACCATGGGGAGATCTCCCACGGGATCGCCTTTGGCGGGTTGGTGCGGAACGCCGATGCCTGGCTCGACGCGCTCTGGGCGGTGAAGGGCGCGCGGCGTCACACCCCGTCGGCCGCGTCGGCGATCACCGAGGAGCCCCCGCATCCCCTGTTGGTGAGCGCGGCCACCGATGGGGAGACGTACGGCCATCACCACAAGTTCGCCGAGCTGGCCCTGGCGCGTGTGCTCGAACAGTCCCGGCACAAGGGAGGGCATGTCGGCAACTACGCGGCCTTCCTTGCCGCCCACCCCGCGCCGCACGACGTCACGATCGCTGCACCGAGCAGTTGGAGTTGTTCGCACGGGGTGGAGCGCTGGCGCGCCGACTGCGGGTGCCGCTTGGACGCCCAGGCGGCGCCCAGCCAGGCGTGGCGGACGCCGCTGCGCGAGGGGCTCGTCGCCCTGGGGCAGGCACTGGAGGCGCAGTTCCAGCGGGAAGGCGCACAGTGGTTTGCCGACGACCCGTGGGCGGTACGCGATGCCTACGGGGCCATCGTCGGAAGCACCGACCTGCTGGAACGCGCCGCCTGGCTCCGGTCGCACCTGGTGGCCCCGCTCCGCGAACCGTCGCAGGTCCCAACACGCCCGCTGCAATTGCTGGAGATGTCCCGGGATGCCCTGCGGATGTTCACCTCCTGTGCCTGGTTCTTCGACGACATCGGCGGTCTCGAACCCCGACAGGTCCTGCGCTACGCCGCGCGCGCCATCGCCCTCTCGGGGGAGGCGGGCGCGCTCGAGCCGCCGCTGCGCGCCGTGCTGGCTCGTGCCGCCAGCAACGATCCAAAGGTCGGCAGCGGCGATCGCGTGTATCAGGCCGTCACGCCGCCACAGCCGGCCCCCGTGCGACTCGCCGCCGCCATCGGCGCGATGGACCACCTGGGACTGCTCACGGCAGGTCCCGGCTCCGGCATGCGCAGGGACGACGACTCGCTGCCAGCCTTCGACGCCACCGTGGCGAACGCGACGGTCACGGTCGGCGATCGGCGACTCGCCACGGTGGAGCACTTCCGCGTGCACGTCACGCAGGACGGCACCACCGGTGTCGAGACAACGGTGACACCGTTGACGGTTGCCGGAGCGCCAGCGGGTCCGGCGATGGCGGTCTCGCTGGCGGACTTCCCCGAACGGTGGCGCCTGCGGGTGCGACTCGCCTTGCGGGACGCGCTCCGTGCGCAATGCCTGGAGGCCGACGAACTGGCCGAGCTGGCGTCGGGACGCGCGACCCTCAAGGAGCTGGCAACGGCCGCGCTCGTGCGCGCCGTGCGTCATCTCGCGGACCTGGAGGATCACCACGACGAGGGGATTCGGCGCGTCGCCTTGGCGCTCGACCTGTTTGAACAGTTGGAGGCCCACATCCCGTTTGATGCGCAGACCGCCTTCTGGGACGCGTGGTCCGGAATCAAGCCCTCCAGGCGGGGTGACCTGCAGGGGATCGCCCGACGACTCGGCTTCGCGGGAGACCCGGGCTGATTGATACCGCGCCCCGGCTTGCGCTCGAGCCCGTGCAAGCGTACCACTGAGCCGTTGTCCGTCTGCCGTCCCGCCGTCAAGCGTCCCGCGTCCCGCGTCCCGCGTCCCGCCGTCCCGCGTCCCGCCGTCCCGCCGTCCCGCGTCCTGCGTCCCGCGTCCTGCCGTCCCGCCCCATGCCCTTCGTCATCTTCGTCGCGCCACTCCTCTCCGACAATGCATTCCGGATGATCGATGCGGTGGCGTCGCTGCCGGACGTTGCGCTCGGCGTCATCACCCAGGACGAAGCCAGCAAGCTGCGCCACCTCAGGGAGCGCGCCGCACACTGGCGGGTGACGAACATCCTCGACACCCAGCAGCTCGTCTGGGCCGCGCGCGAACTGCAACAGCGGAACGGCCCGATCCACCGGCTGTTTGGGGCCTTCGAGCACCTGCAGGAGCCGCTCGCCGTGGTGCGCCAGTGGCTCGGTATCGAGGGAATCTCCCCGGAGGTGGCCACGAACTTTCGTGACAAGGCGCGCATGAAGACGCTGCTGCGCGACGCCGGCCTTCCGTGTGCACGGCACTGCCTGGCCACCTCCCTCGCCGAGGCGCAGGCGTTCGGGGAGCGGTCGGGGTTCCCGATGGTTGCCAAGCCGCCCTCCGGGGCCGGCGCGGTCTCGACCTATCGTGTCGAGTCGATGGACCAGCTGCTGCGCGCGTTGGCACCGAACCCGCCATCACCTACACATCCGGTGCTACTGGAGGAGTTCGTGGTCGGCGACGAACACTCGTTCGAGACCGTGACGATCAACGGCCAGCACGTCTGGCACTCGCTGACGCACTACTACCCCACGCCGCTCGCGGTCATCGAGAATCCGTGGATCCAGTGGGCCGTGGTGTTGCCGCGCGAGGTGGACGAGCCGCAATACGACGACATTCGCACCGCCGCGCGGCGGGCGCTGGATGTGCTGGGGATGACGACCGGGATCTCGCACATGGAGTGGTTCCGGCGCCACGACGGGACGCTGGCCATCTCCGAAGTCGCGGCGCGTCCCCCCGGGGCACAGATCACGACCCTCATGTCGAAGGCCAACGACTTTGATGTGTTGAAGGAGTGGGCCCGCGCGATGATCTTCGGCCAGTTCCAGGTGCCCGAGCGACGGTTTGCCGTCGGCGCCGCCTTCCTGCGTGGGCAGGGCCAGGGCCGCATCGTGAAGGTGCGAGGCGTCGAGGAGGTCCAGCGCACCGTGGGCAACCTCGTGGTCGACTTCCGGATGCCAGAGGTCGGTGCCACGCCGTCCACTTCATATGAAGGGGACGGGTACATCATGGTGCGCCACCCGGACACCCGTCGCGTGGAGGAGGCCGTCATGAAGATCATCTCCACCATTCGCGTGGAACTCGGCTAACATGAACCGCCGGGACGACGAACGATGCGCCTGAAGTCGGAACGCTCACCCGTGCTTCCCGGGCTGCCCGTGCCCCTCGTGCTTCACGCCCTTGCCCTTCTGCTGAGAGTGAACCTGCGATGAACGTTATCATGCTCGCCCCCGGGTATCCCGGCGAAATGCCGTACTTCTGCCGAGGCTTGTCGCTGCATGGCGCGAAGGTGTATGGTGTGTCTGACGTGCCGGAGAAGGACCTTCCGGCGCTGACGCGCGAACACCTCTCCGGGTACTTGCGCGTGCCCAACTTCACGGACGAGGACGCGGTCGTCCAACAGGTGGTGGCCGGGGTGGGGCGCCACACGATCGACCGGGTCGTCTGCATGTGGGAACCCGGGGTGGTGCTGGCCGCGAAGCTCCGCGAGGCGTTAGGCATCCCCGGCATGGGGGTGGAGCAGGCGAACACCTTCCGCAACAAGGACCTGATGAAGCAGGTCGTGACGCGCGCGGGGATCCGCACGGCGCGTCACGCGGCCGCCACCTCGATTGCGAGCGTGAAGGCGGCGGCGGAAGAGATCGGCTTTCCGGTGATCGTGAAGCCGATCTCCGGGGCCGGGTCGATGGACACGATTCGTGCGGGGTCGATGGCCGAGCTGGACGCGGCCCTCGCGCGGGTCACTAGCTATGACGAGGTCAACGTCGAGGAGTTCATCGAGGGCGATGAGTACACCTACGACACGATCTGCATCGACGGGCGGATCGTGTACGAGAACGTGTGTTACTACCGCCCCAACCCGCTGGCCGCGCGGAGCACGGAGTGGATCTCGCCGCAGACCATCGCGCTGCGGGACCTCACCACCCCGATCGTACGGCAGGGCGTCGCCCTCGGCCACGAGGTGCTGAAGGCGATGGACTTCAAGACCGGCTTCACCCACATGGAGTGGTTCTACACCCCAAAGGGCGAAGCCATCTTCGGCGAGATTGCCGCCCGCCCCCCCGGCGCCCACACCGTGGACCTCATGAACTTCGTTGGCGACGTCGACCTGTTCACGGGCTACGCCGAGGCGGACCTCAAGGGCACGTTCTCGGTGTCCACCGAGCGGAAGTACAACGTCGCCAACATCTTCAAGCGCGCCCAGGGCCAGGGCCGGATCCGCCGCATCGAGGGGCTGCAGCGCCTCCTCGAGCGGTACGGCGAGCACATCGTGCACATGGACCTCCTCCCGATCGGCGCGGAGCGACGCAACTGGATCCTGACCCTGGTGTCGGACGGCTACGTCGTGGTGCGGCACCCGGACCAGCAAGCATGCTTTGACATCGCCGACGCGATCGGCACGGACCTGCAGCTGTACGCCGGCTGAGCGTGCCGGGCAGGGGGTGCGTCGTGCTGGTGCACGGGCTGGGCCGCACGCATCGCTCCATGTGGGCCATGGCGTGGGCCCTGGGTCGGTCCGGGTACCAGGTGATCAATTGGCGGTATCCCTCGACCCAGGCCCCGATCGCGGAGCTGTCCGGCCGACTCGACCGCGAGCTGACCGCGCGCCTGCACGCCGTGGACGGGCCGGTGCACTTCGTGACCCACTCCATGGGCGGGATCGTGCTTCGCCGATACCTCGCGGATGTCGCGCTGGCGAATGTTGGCCGCGTGGTGATGCTCGCCCCACCCAATCAGGGGAGCGAGGTGGTCGATCGGTTGCGCGATTGGTGGCTCTTTCGCCGAGCAACCGGACCCGCGGGCACGGAACTCGGCACGGGGGCGGGAGGCCCGGCGGAACTGCCCGGGATTCCGGTGGAGCTCGGGATCATTGCCGGGCGTCGACCGGCGAACCCGATCTTCTCACGGTGGATCGAAGGCGAGAACGATGGCAAGGTCGGTGTGGCGCGCACGGCGCTCGCCGGCATGTCGGACTTTCTCGTGGTAGACCGCGGACATACGTGGCTCGCCTGGCAACCCGTGGTCATTCGACAGGTGCAGGCGTTTCTCGAGGAAGGCAGGTTCCGGTCCGGCTAGGTGCCCGTTGGCTATTGGGTTCTGCGGGCTACCTTGTCCGAGTGGCGGCCGCCTGACCCATCCCCCAAAACGACCCAGTCCCCCAGCTCCCCAGTCCCTGGCTCCAGCCCAGGCCCCGGTACCCCCAGCACCAGCAAGCAGCAACCAGCAACCAGCAGCACTTGCCCCTCTCCCGCAACTTCATCGAGAAGTGGATCACTCGCCGGCGCCAGGCGCCGGGGACCCTCGAGATCCTGCCCGACGTGTCCTCGCCGCAACTTGGCAACCGGCGCGACATCCTCGTGTACACGCCGGCGTCGTACCACCGGACGGAGCGCCGGTATCCGGTGATTTACATGCAGGATGGACAGAATTTGTTCGATCCCCGGACAAGTTTCGCTGGTGAATGGGGCGTTGATCGGGCCATGGCGCGTGCCCCGCGGAAGGGGCGGCGGGCGATCATTGTCGGGATCCCCAACATGGGGGTGGACCGGATGAAGGAGTATTCGCCCTGGCATGATGCCCGACATGGGGGCGGCGGGGGCGATGCCTATGTCGACTTCATCGTGCACACGCTGAAGCCGCTGATCGATGCCCGGTATCGCACCGCACCGGACCGGGAGTCCACCGGGATTGTCGGGTCTTCCCTGGGTGCCCTCATTGCGCTGTATGGCTTCTTCCGCGCCCCGGCCAGCTTTGGGTTCGTTGGGGCGATGAGCCCGGCGTTCTGGTTTGCCGACGGGGGGATCTTCCCCTTTGTGCAGGACGCGGCCAACGTTGCCGGACGGGTCTACCTCGATGTCGGGATGCGCGAGGGACCTGGCACGTTGGCCAATGCGAGGAGCATGCGCGACCTGCTGACGGCCAAGGGGTACACCCCTGGCCAGACGTTATCCTACGTGGAAGACCCGCAGGGGGTGCATAACGAGGCCGCCTGGGGGCGACGCATCCGCCACGCCCTGCCGTTCCTGCTCACGCCGTCGACGGGAGCCCCGCGGTGAGTACGCGGATGTTCGGCCACCACCACGTGTGGCACAGCCCGGCGGTGGGGCGGGCGATGCACGTGCGGTGGTTTGGGGACTCGGGGGCCCGCGTGCTGGCCTTCCCCACGACGATGGGGAACCATAACGAGTGGCCCAATCGCTACATGCCGGATGTGTTGCGCGAGCATATCGAGCGCGGCTGGCTCCAGCTCTGGTGCCTGGACCACAACCATGACCTCAGCTGGTACGACAAGAAGGCGTCACCGGCGGAGCGGGGGGCCCGGCACCTGCAGTACGACGCGTACATCCGGGATGAGCTGCTCCCGTTCACCCGGCATGTGAACCCGAACGCGTTTGTCATCGCGACCGGGGCGAGTTTCGGGGCCTTTCACGCCATGAGCATCGGGCTGCGGAACCCCCACCTGTTTCACCGCATCATCGGGATGAGTGGCATGTATGACATCTCGGGGATGACCGGGGGGCACGGCGACGGGGCGGTGTACGCCTCCAACCCGATGGCGTTCATGCGGCACGAGCACGATCCGTCGCGGCTCGCGGCCTTCCGGCGCCAGGACATCATCATCGCGACCGGTCGGGGGGACCCCAACTTCCAGGAGAACCAGGCGTTCTCCGGCATGTTGTGGGAGCGTGGGATTGGCAATGCGTTTCGCGTCTGGGACGGCCATGCCCATGACTGGCCGTACTGGGAGCGCATGATCGTGCAGTACGTTGGCGGGCACGACTGAGGGCGCAGGGTCGCACGGCAGGACGCAGGCAGGTCACTCTGGCACAGGTGAGCACCACATGGTCAAGCGAATTGGTCTCGTTGTCGGGCGCGAATGGAGCTGGCCCCCGGCGTTCATCGAGGAGGTCAACAAGCGGGATGTCGGCGTCATTGCCGAGTATGCCGTGATGGGGGGCGACGGGCATGATGGCCCGGTCCCGTACGACGTCCTCATCGATCGCATCTCGCACGAGGTGCCGATGTACCGCTCCTACCTCAAGAAGGCGGTGCTCGAGGGGCGGACCGTCGTCAACAACCCGTTCATGTGGACGGCTGACGACAAGTTCTTCGGTGCCGCGCTGGCCGCACGGCTCGGCGTGGTCTCCCCCAAGACGATCCTCCTGCCCAACAAGGACTATGTCGAGGGGATCGTCCCCAGCGAGTCGCTGCGCAACCTGCGCTTCCCGCTCGACTGGCAGGGCATCGTCAACCATGTCGGCTTGCCGTGCATCCTCAAGGACGCCCACGGGGGGGGCTGGAAGGAGGTGTACGTCTGCCACACCCTGGAGGAGCTGATCCGCAACTACGACGAGTCCGGCCGCCTGACGATGATCGTGCAGGAGATGGTGCAGTGGGACCAGTTCGTCCGCTGCCTGTGTTTGGGGCAGGAGGATGTGCTGGTGATGCAGTACGATCCCCGGGCGCGGAAGTACATCGTCGACGACGACTACCTCACGCCGGCGTTGCGCGACCGCGTGGTCCGCGACTGCCGCACGTTGTGCGGGGCGCTGGGGTACGACATGAACTCCCTGGAGTTCTGCATCAAGGATGGGGTGCCGTATGCGATCGACTTCATGAATTGCGCCCCGGACATGGACATCTATTCGCTGACGCCGACCTACTTCGATTGGGCGGTGACGCACATGGCCGACATGGCGATCAAGCTGGCGAAGTACCCGCGACGGACCGCGGTGGAAGCGAAGTGGAGCGCCCTCTTCACCGCCAGCCGATGACCATGAGGCCAATACGTGGACCGGGCAGACGTCGGGGAGAGTCGCCACCGGCTGTGACAGGCTGCCGTGATTGCGTGCCGCGCTGGCCTCGCGTGCTTCCCGTGCTGCGCTGCATATGTCTTTGATCGACCGCTGGCACGACCTGCTCGCCCCCGACGTCGCCGAGGACACGCACGCCCACATCGACGCCGAGCTCACCCGGCGCGGGCTCGTGTTTGGTGGGCGCGCCCTGTGCACCGTGTTGCGTCCCCGCCTGATGACCCTCGCGCAGCTCGAGGAGATGCAGCGCCGCGTGGCCGCCATCCTGCGCCCCTGCACGAAGGCGTTTGTGCGCGCGCAGCAGGACGCCGCCTTTCGTGCACAGTTCGGGCTGCTCGACTGGGAGGAGGAGCTCTTCGCCACCCCCCTGCGCTATCGGCACCCGAGCCCGACGTCCCGGCTCGACTTCTTCGACCAGCCGTCGACCGGTGGCCTCGCGCTGACCGAGAACAACGCCGAAACCCCGGCGGGGGCGGCGTACGTGGATGCCCTCGCCGAGACCTTCCTGGACACCCGCGTGCTCCGGGAGTTTGCGAAGACGCATGCCGTCTTCCCCATGCCCGCCCGGCAAGGTGTCGTTGGGGCCGTGCTCCAGGCCTGGCGCGAGTTTCATGGCGGGCGCCAGGCGCCGCGCATCGGGATCCTCGACTGGGACGACGTCCCCACTCGCACGGAGTTCGAGCTGTACCAGCAGCACTTTGCCACGCTGGGCCTCGAGGCGGTGATCGACGACCCGCGCCGGTGCGAGTATCGCGACGGCACGTTGTGGAGCCAGGGCAAGCCGATCGACCTCATCTACAAGCGGGTGCTGATCGACGAGCTCGTGACGACCTGCGGGATCGCGCATGACGTGGTGCGCGCGGTCCGCGAGGGGGCCGTGTGCCTGGTGGATGGCTTCCACTGCAAGGTGCTGCACAAGAAGGCGTCGCTCGCCGTGCTGAGCGATGAGGCCAACGCCGGGATGTTCGATGCGGCGGACCTCGCGGCGATTCACCAGATGATTCCGTGGACGCGCGTCGTCGCGGAACGACGCACGACCTGGCGCGGGCAGTCGGTGGACCTGGTCCCCTTCCTGCTTGCGGAGCGCGAGCGACTCGTGCTCAAGCCGAACGATGACTACGGGGGGAAGGGTATCACCCTCGGCTGGACGGTCGACACGTCGGCGTGGGAGGCCGCGGTGCGGGAGGCCCTCGCCGCCCCGTACATCGTGCAGGAGCGGGTGGAGATCCCGAGCGAACCCTACCCGAGCTGGGTGGAGGGACGCGTGGAGACGTTCGATCGCATGTACGACACGGCGCCGTTTGTCACCAACGGCGCGACGATGGACGGGCTGCTCACGCGCCTCTCCACCGCCAAGCTGCTCAATGTCACCGCGGGTGGCGGCAGCACGGTGCCCACCTTTGTGGTCCATCCCAGGAGCTGAACCCGATGAAGCGGCCGTCACTGACCATTGGCGTCGAGGAGGAGTACCAGATCATCGACCCGGAGACGCGGGCGCTGACCTCCTACATCACGCAGATCCTTGAGGCCGACCACCTGATCCTTGGCCAGGTGAAGCCCGAGCTGCACCAGAGCATCGTCGAGGTCGGTACCACCGTCTGCCGGACACCACAGGAAGTGAAGGCCCAGCTCATTGAGCTGCGCCGCGGCGTGATGGAGCTGGCCGGGCGCAAGCGACTCAAGATCGCGGCGGCGGGCACGCATCCCTTCTCCCACTGGGCCGACCAGGAGATCACGCAGCTCGACCGGTACGTCGGCACCAAGGAAGCGATGCAGCAGCTCGCCCAGCAGCTGCTGATCTTCGGGACGCACGTGCACATCGGGATCGAGGACAAGGATTTCCTGATCGACGCGTGCAACGTGTCGCGGTACTTCCTGCCACACATCCTCTGCCTCTCCACCAGCTCGCCCTTCTGGATCGGCCGCCTCACCGGGCTCAAGTCGTACCGCAGCGCGGTCTTTCGTGCCTTTCCGCGCACCGGGGTGCCCCGCTTCATCCCGTCGTGGATCGACTACGAGCACTATCTGGAGACGCTCGTCGCCACCGGCTGCATCCCCAACGGTTCCAAGATCTGGTGGGACGTCCGCCCGCATCACACGTTCCCGACCCTGGAGTTCCGGATCTGCGACGTGTGCACCCGGGTCGACGAGGCGGTCTGCATCGCCGCGATCCTCCAGGCCCTGGTCTTCAAGTTGTGGAAGATGCGCCGGGACAACACCACGTTCCGCGTCTACAGCTCCGAGCTGATCGACGAGAACAAGTGGCGGGCGGTGCGCTACGGGCTCGACGGCAAGCTCATCGACTTCGGCAAGCAGGTCGAATTGCCGGCCGCCTCCCTCATCCGGGAGCTCATCGAGTGGTTCCTGGATGACGTGCTCGACGAGCTCGGGACGCGCAAGGAAGTCGAGTACGCCTTCACGATCCTGAACGAAGGCTCCAGCGCGGATCGCCAGATCAAGGCCTACCACGCCGCCGGCGGGGATACCAAGGCCGTCGTCGACATGCTCATTCGAGAGACCGAGGCCGGGGTGCTCTAGGCGGATGTCGGACTA
>JAEUJL010000194.1 GCA_016794835.1 Gemmatimonadota bacterium
GTTCCGCAAGGATCGTGTGGGTGACCCGGCGCCGTACCTCTATCGCTCGACGGATTGGGGCAAGAACTGGACACGCCTCACGACGGGAATGCGTGACGGCGAGCCGGTGCGCGTCGTGCGCGAGGACCCGGAGCGTCGCGGGCTGCTCTACGCCGGCACCGAGACCGGGGTCTACATCTCGTATGACGCCGGCGCCAACTGGCAGCCGTGGAATGGCAACCTGCCGGTCGTCCCGGTCACCGACCTCGAAGTGCGCCACGGCGACCTGATTGCCGCCACGGAAGGGCGCGCCTTCTGGATCCTCGACGACCTCTCGGTGGTGCGCCAGCACGCCGACTCGGTCACGCGGGCCAGCGCCCACCTCTACAAGCCGCGTGCCTCCGTGGGATACGGCGGTGGTGGTGGTTTCTTCGCGCCGCGCAATGCGGGCGCGAACCCGCGCGGGCCGGCCGTGCTGTTCTATCGGCTCGCCGCGGCGCCGGACAGCGCGACCACGGTCAAGCTCGAGTTCCTCGACGCGCGCGGCACCGTGGTGCGCAGCGTGAGCAACCGCGAGGGGACGGGCAACAACCGCCTCGCCCCGCGCGCTGGGGTGAATGCCTGGGTGTGGGACCTGCGTCGCGCGGCCCCCACGCAGCTGCCCGGCGTGCTGCTGTTCGGTGCGCCTAACGGTGGTGCCCGCGTGTCACCGGGGACCTATACGGTGCGCCTCACCGTGGGGACCACCGTGAAGACGCAGCCGCTCGAAGTGCGCCTCGACCCGCGCATCCAGGCCACGCAGGCGCAGGTCGCCGAGCGTGACTCGATCGCCAACCTGCTCATCCAGCGCATCGGCGAAATGCACGATGCGGTGAACCGCGTGCGGGACGTGAAGACGCAGGTCCAGGGGGTCATCACGCGCACCAAGGACGCAGACTCGGCCAAGACCATCGCCGCGTCCGGCGGGGCGATCGTGAAGAAGACCGAGACGCTCGACCCGAAGCTCACCACCAAGGCGCAGAACGGCCAGGACATCATCAACTACGCCAACGGGCTCAATGGCCAGTTCGGCTTCCTGCTCGGCCAGGTCGAGGGGAACCCGGTGCTCACCCAGGGAGCGCGCGAGCGACTCGCGGAGCTCGATCGCCTGTGGCGGTTGCTGCGATCGGATGTCGACGCGCTCGAAACGGACGTCGACCAGTTCAACCAGCTGCTCGCACGACTCAAGGTCGACGTGGTGATCGGCAAGAAGAAGGGCGCGATCATGTAGCACGCATCGGGATCCCGATGTGCGAAGGGGGAGAGGCGGCGACGAGCCACCTCTCCCCCTTTGGCTTGCAGCCGAAGCGCCTCAGCTGCGGACTCGCTCGCCCTCGCGTTCGCGCACGGGAAGCGGCTGCGCCGCGCCTTCGTTGAGGAGGCGGGCCTGGAATCGCTGCGCCTCGCCCACCCGCTCCACCTCGATGGCGATCGCGTCGACCGCCTGTTCGAGCCGCTCCATGCGCAGGTCCGCCTCGGTGTCGCGCAGGGGGACCGGCTTGGGGCGGGTTCGCGTCCAGATCAGGCGAACGGCGGCGAACGTGAGCACCAGCGTTCCCATGACCCCGGCGAACTCACCGACATCCGAGTTCCAGAAGGCCGGCGGGGCGTCGCGTCCCCGGACAGGGACCACCGCACACGCCTGCTGGGCGGAGACCAGCTGCTGGCCCGTCGTCTGGATGTCCTGCTCGATCTGGACCAGGCGTGCGTCGAGGACCTTCAGCCGCGCTTCCAGTCCCGGGACAGCGGCGGGATCGGCCGAACGCAGTTCTCTGACCAGCTCCTCGCGACGGTTGTTGACCGAGTTGAGTTGGTTCGAGAGCTCGTTCCTGGCCGAGCGCAGCCCGTTCAGGTTCGAGCAGCTGACGGGGGCCGGTGCGCTGGTCGCCTGGCCACCTCCCGCGGCCCCGGCCCCCCCGGCGATCGCCGGGACGGCCGGTGGTGGAGGGGGGGCCGCCGGGACGGCCTGCCCGGGGGACGCGGCCTCAACCTGTTGATCTACAGTCATGGTCGGAATGTACGCGGAGTGGGACAAGGGGGTTTCCCGGGGCCCCGGGCACCGCTCCCATGGGCCTTGGGGGGTTGCGCACTTGACATTCTGCCCTTAGCATTGTCGGGCCGGTGACAAATCGCGGACCGGTGCAGGTGACCTCGGGGCCCTCGCTAGCGCGTCGGCCCTTTTCTTTTTTCCAAATGCACGGGAGCACGATCGGAATGCGTACCACGGGA
>JAEUJL010000205.1 GCA_016794835.1 Gemmatimonadota bacterium
GAGGTGGAGCTGGCCGGCGCCGTGCTCGATGCGGACGTTCCCGTGATCGCGGCCGCTGCCGGGCATGCGGTGGGGGGTGGGCTCGTGCTCGCGGCCGCCTGCGACGTGACGATCCTGGCGCGCGAGTCACGGTACGGGGCGACCTTCACCCGGCTCGGCATCACGCCGGGCATGGGTTGCACGGCATTGCTGGAAGAGCTGGTCGGTCCCGCGCTCGCTCGCGAGATGATGTACACCGGCCGGAGTTGGCGGGGCACCGAGCTGCTGCGCCGTGGGGCGCCAGGCATCCGCGTGCTTCCCCGGGACGCGGTGGTCGCCGCCGCCATGGACGTGGCAAGGGACATGTGCGGGTCGACACCGCGCGTCTCGCGCCTCCTCAAGCGGACCTTGGCGGTGGCTCGACGCGAACGCGTGGACGCGGCCCTGGCGCTCGAGCGAGCGGCGCATCGCGAGATCCTCGAACACCCGGAGACGGCCCAGGTCATCCGGGAGCGCGTGTTGCTGGCGGAGCCGGTCGCATGATCGATCTCTCCGGGCGCTGGGCGCTGGTCACGGGTGGCACGCGCGGCATTGGACGCGCGGCCGGGCTCGAGTTGGCGCGCGCCGGTGCGCACTGTGTGCTGACGCATCGCTGGGGGTCGGTGGACCCCGGGGCCCTCGCCGCGGACTACGCCGCCGTCGGTGCGCGCGCGCCGCTGATCGTCGAAGCCGACGTCTCGCGCGATGCGGATACCGTGGCCCTGCTCGATGTGGTCCGGCAACACACCGACCACCTGGACATCTTCGTCAGCAACGCCGGGCTCGCCGCGCGGGTGGGATCGCTGGACGACTACCAGTGGCCAGCCCTCCAGCGCACGCTGTCGTACGGTGCATGGCCGCTCGCGCGCTACCTGCAGCTGATGCAGGAACGGCTGGGCCGCTACCCACGGCATGTCATCGCCGTGTCGAGCGACGGCCCCGACCACTTCTACCCCGGCTACGACTTCGTGGCCACGTCCAAGGCCGTGCTCGAGCAACTCGCGAAGTCGCTCGCGATGCACCTGGCGCCACACGATGTCCAGGTGAATGCGGTGCGGTTCGGGCTGGTGGACACCGAGGCGACCCGCGCCTTCTTCGGCGACCTGCCCACCTGGCTGCAGCAGCTCGGCATCGACGGGGCCATGGTGCTGACGCCCGAGGCGTGCGGGCGCGCGATTGTCGCGCTCTGCTCCGGGTACCTCGACGCCCTCACGGGCCAGGTCATCACCGTGGATGGCGGCAGTGGCCACCGCAATAACCTCATCGTGCTGCACCAGGCCGCGCACCGCGCGGCCGCTTCTTCCACCCCCTGATGGAGCCTGTCATGAACAAGGACGAGATCGTGCAAGTCATCGTGCGCAACATCCGCGAGAACGTCGAGGATGTGGGGAGCGCCGAGATCGACCCGACGCGGTCGATGGAAGCCTATGGGGCGAACTCCCTCGACGTGATCGAGATCGTGTCCTGCTCGATGCGCGACCTCAAGATCAAGGTACCGCGCACCGAGCTCGCCCAGGTTCGCACGGTCGATGAACTGGCGGACAAGTTCCTGCAGCACATGCAGGCGGCGTAGGCCCGGCCATGGACGCCTACCGGTATACCCTCGCGGACTTCTATGCGAGCGACAGCCCATCGGTGGTCGAACCGCCGGCTGATTGGGGCGCATGGCTCGCCGAGCCCGCGACACAGGCGTGCATGGCGTTGTTCGAGCAGCCGCTCCTCGCGGCACCGCGCGCGGCCACGCGGATCGCCTCGCGTTTTGACGGCACGGAGCGCGACGTCATCAACCTCACGTCGTACAACTATCTCGGCCTTGCCACGCATCCCGAGGTGATCGGGGCGGCACGCGACGCCCTCGAGACCTACGGGCTCGGTGCCTCCGGGGCGGCGATGCTGTCGGGAACGTATGACGTGCACGTGCGTCTTGCCGAACAGCTCGCCGCGTTCAAGGGACGGGAGGCCTGCGCCCTGTTCTCGGGCGGGTTGATGGCCAACTACGGCGCGCTGCAGGGGATGTTGCGACGCGGGGATGTCCTGGTGATGGACGAGAAGTGCCACCAGAGCATCATCGATGGCGGGACCCTGGCGCGCGCGAAGAGTGTCTTCTTCCGGCACAACGACCCCGACGCCCTGGCGGCCGTGCTCGAGGCGCATCGCGGCAAGCGCGTCCTCGTCGCCGTCGAGGGGGTCTATTCCATGGACGGGGACCTCGGTGACCTCACGCGCCTCGCCCCCGTCTGCGCCGCCCATGGCGCGCCGCTGTACGTGGACGAGGCGCACAGCAGCCTCCTGTTTGGTCGCACGGGGCGCGGCATCGCGGAGCTGCAGGGAGTGGAAGACCAGGTGGCGGTCACGTTCGGCACCCTCAGCAAGGCCTTTGGCGGCGTGGGCGGCTTCATCTGCAGCACGCAGGCGATCGTCCGCTACATCAAGGCGTACGCCTCCGCCTATGCGTTTTCCTGTGCCCCCTCGCCGCCGGTGGTGGCCGGGTGCCTCAAGGCGCTCGAGGTCGCGACCCGCAACCACGACCTCCAGGATCGCCTGTGGCGCAACGTCGCGCGCATGCGGGCCAACCTGGAAGCCATGCAGCTCAACCTTGGGGACTCTGCGTCGCAGGTCATCCCGATCATCATCGGTGACTCGGCGGAGCTGCTCTTCGACATCGCGCGACGCGTCCAGGCGCGCGGCGTGTTCCTCCAGCCCGTGGACTACCCGGCGGTCCCCGCCGACCAACGGCGGTTCCGCCTCTCGGTGACCGCCATGCTCACCGACACCCAGATCGACGACGCGTGCAACGTGATCGAGGACGAGATCGCCCAACGGGTGAAGCGATGATGGCGGAAGTCGAGCCCGGGCGACCTGACCTGCGCCGCGCGCGGCGGGTGCCGCTCGTCGACCTCGCATCGGTCGCCCCCGCGGCCGTCGGTCGCGAGGGGATCGAGCGGCTCATTCCCCATCGGGCCCCATTCCTGCTGCTCGATCGCCTCACGCACTGCGATCCCGAGCGCGGGTTGATTGCCGGTGAGCGGGCGATTGCCCACAACGACCCGGTCTTCGACGGCCATTTTCCTGGCGAGCCGGTGTACCCCGGTTCGCTGCAGATCGAGGCTGCAGGGCAGCTGGCGCTCTGCCTTGAGGGCCTCCTCGCCTCGCCGAGCGCGCTCGACGGCCCGCGCCAGGTCCGCGCCATCGGCGTGCGTGATGCGCGGTTCGTCTTTCCCGTGCGGCCGGGCGATACGCTGACCCTGATTGCGCAGCGCCTGGGGCACGACGACCTGATGGCATCGGCGCTCGTGCAGACGCTGGTTGGCCGACAGGTGTGCGCGGTGGCGCTGATCGAGTGCGTGTTCGTCTCGCCACCCACCGCAGGGCGAGCCGCGTGAGCCACCTGAGGATCGCCGGGCGAGCCGTGGTGCTGACGGGCGCATCCCGCGGCATTGGCCTGTCGATCGCGCGGGAGCTGGCGCGGCGCGGTGCCCACCTCGCCCTGGTGGCGCGACAGGCCGAGGGACTCGAGCGCTGTGCGCGGCAGGTCCGCGACGAGGTGCCGGGGTGTCGCACCCTCGTCCTCCCAGCCGATGTGAGCGATGCCGCCGCGATTCACGACGTCGTCCAGCGTGCCGCGCAGCACTTCGGTGGGCTCGGGGGCGTGGTGTGCAACGCCGGGCTGGCCCACCCCGGATACTTCGAGGAGCTGCCGGCGGATGTCTTTGAGCGTTTGTGCGCCGTGAACTACCTCGGCGCGGTCCATACCGTGCGCGCGGCGCTCCCGCATGTGCAGCGTGGTGGCTTCATCGCCCTGACCTCCTCGGTGCTCGGGTACATGGGCGCCTTTGGCCACACGGCGTATGCCGGTACCAAGTTCGCCCTCGTCGGCTTTGCCGAGTGCCTGCGACAGGAACTGCTGCAGCGTGAGATCCATGTGGCCGTCTTGTGCCCCCCGGACACGGACACGCCCGGTTTTGCGGTGGAGCGCGCCATCACGCCGCCAGAGACCGCCGCGTTGTCGGCGAATGCCGGCCTGATGCACGCGGATGACGTGGCCCGCCGGTTCCTCCGGGCGCTCGAGCGCCGCGCCTTCCTCATCAACGTGAACCTGAGCACCGCGGTGTTCCACCGCGCGCATCGCTGGTTTCCCTCCCTCACCCGGGCGGTGATGGATCGCATGGTCCTTGCCGCCCAGCAACGCTCCAGCCGAAGCCGATCATGAACCTCCAGGCGCGCATCGATCGCTTTCTGGCCACGCACCAGGTCGCCGAGGTCTATGCCCGGCGCGTGAACCACTTCTATACGAAGTACCTCACAAGCCTCGGGCTGGCTGACGTGGTCTTCACCGACCACGACACCCATCACCTCGTGGACCGGGACGGCAACCGCTACCTCGACCTCGTGGCCGGATACGGCGCATGCTACTGGGGCCGCGCGGAGTTCGTGCGCGACGCCGCGCGCCAGGCGCTGGAGCTGCGCATGCCGTCACTGGTGCAGTTCAGCCACTCGGTCCTTGGCGCGATGCTCGCCGAGGCCCTGGTCAGCTACGCCGCCGGCGACTTCGACCGCGTGTTCTTCACCAACGGGGGTGCGGAGAGCACGGACTATGCGCTGAAGATGGCCCGCATGGTCACCGGCCGCCCGCGTATGGTCTGCTTCACCATGGGATACCACGGGCTCACCCTCGGCGCGCTCGGGGTGAATGGGTCGGTGAAGCACCAGAAGATGTTCGGCGTGGACGGCCCGGCGCTGGTGTTGCCACTGAACGACGCGGAGGCGCTGACCGACGCCTTTCGCCGCCACGGGCGCGAGATCGCCGGGGTCATCGTGGAGCCCGTGATCGCACGGACGGGTGACGTGGCCTCCGCCGACTTCATGCGCGTGGCGCGCGCGTTGTGCGACCGGCACGGTGCGCTGTTGATCTGTGATGAGATCAAGACCGGGTTCGGTCGCACGGGCAAGCCGTTCTGCTACCAGTGGTCCGGCGTCGTGCCGGACATCATCACCGTGGCCAAGGGGCTGAGCGGTGGCGTGAGTGCCGTCGGGGCGGTGCTCTCCCGCGAACACGTCTACCGGAAAGTCTTCGACTCCATCGAGAAGATCGCGGTGTATTCCTCGACCTTCAAGGAAAACCACGTGGCGATGGCCGTCGGCCTCGCCGTGCTCGACGCCTTCGATCGACACCCGGGGATCTACGACCACGTGCAGGCGGCGGAGTCGCTCGTGCGGCAGCAGCTGGAGACGACCGCGGGATCGCCGGTGAGCTATACCATCGGTGGGCGCGGGCTCGTGCTCACCATCGGCGCGTCCAGCGCCGTGCGCAGCAACGTGGTGCGGGCCTTGGTGGACAAGGTCGAGGGCGATGCGATCCCGGGGATCCTGTGTCGGCGGCTGTTCGCCGAGCATCGCATCCTGGTCTCGCTGCCGAATCGCTTTGGGGCGAGCGTGGCCGTGATCCCGGCGCTCGACCTTCCGCACGAGGAGTTGGGGCGCTTTACCACGGCGTTGCGCACCGTGGCCGGGGAGATGGCTACGGAGTCGAACTGGCGCACGCTGCGGGAGGTGGTGGCCGACGCACGGGCCGTGTTGTGAACACCAGGGCCGACGTGTTGGTGGTGGGCTCGGGGGCCGGTGGCGGGCGCGTGGCACTGGACCTCGCGCGGGCGGGGGCACAGGTGGTGGTGCTGGAAGCCGGGCCGCACTGGGACGCGCGGCAGCTGCCACTGCCCGAGGTGGAGATGCTGGCACGGATGTACTGGAACGCCGGCCTCGAGCTGAGCACGGATGCGTCCATCATCTTCACGCGGGGCCGGGGGGTTGGCGGCAGCACCATGGTGAACCAGGCGCTGCTCGACCAGTTCGACGAGGACGTATTCGCGCGCTGGCGCGACGTCTCGGGGGTTCCCCTGTTCACGACCGGCCAGATGGCGCCGTGGTACGCGCATGCCCTGCGCGACCTGCAGGTCGCCACGATCGGCCCGGCGCGCTTCAACGGGAACTCGGCGCAGGTCGCCCGCGCCTTCAGCCAGCACGGGATGGCCTGGCATGGGTTACGTCGCGGGGAGGGGCCGGAATGCCAAACAGCAGACTGCATGCGCTGCCTGGGCGGGTGTCCGCACGAGTCCAAGCAGTCCAGTGCCGTGACCACGCTGCGCGAGGCGAGCCGCCGCGGGGTGGTGGTGCACGCCGGGTGGACGGTACAGCGGCTGGTGGAGCGCGGCGCCGCGGTCGACGTCGAGGCGCTCGGCCCGGAGGGACCCCGCACCTGGCAGGCGGGCCTCGTGGTGCTGGCGGCGGGGTCGTTAGGCACGCCGCAGGTCCTCTGGCGCTCCGGGTGGAAGCGTGAGCTGCCGCGCCTCGGCGAAGGGTTCACCTGCCACCCGCAGTTCCTCACCGGCGCCGTCCTGCCCGTACGGGTGGATGCGCATCGCGGCGCGTTCCAGGGGGTGGCATCCTCCGATCCCCGGTACCTCGCCCGCGGCTACAAGTTCGAGTCCAACTTCGTTCCCCCGATTGTCTTTCACACCCTGTTCCAGCAGCGGCCGGGACACGACCTCGCCGAGCGGTATCGCCGGATGGTTGGGGTGGAGATCTGCCTGCGCGACCTGTCCCCGGGACGCCTGCGGCTCGACCGCGGTGGGCGATTGCGCGTGGAGCGGTCGCTGTCTGCGGAGGAGCGCGCGCGCTGGCGGGAGGCCACGGGGGTGCTCCGGGAATGCTACACACAGTTGGGGGCGACCGAGATGATCTTCAGCCCCAAGGCCTTCTCGGTGCATCCCATGGGGGGCTGCGCCATGGGAACGGACACGGACTGCGGGGTGGTGGACCCGGGGTTCCGCGTCTTTGGTCACCCGCGCGTGGCGGTGTGTGATGGCAGCCTCTTTCCCGCGGCCCCCGGGCGCAACCCCTCGCTGACGATCATGGCGCTGGCCGGGGCGGCGGCCGACCAATTGCGGAAGGCCGCATGACGCGCTGGGAGCGCCGCACCCTCGAACGCGCCGGTGAGTGCTGGTTCCCGGGCAACAGGCGCTATCCGTCGTTCCGGACGCTGGGATGCATCGAGGCGGCCGACGCGGTCCTGTCGCATGCCAGTGCCGCGGACCGGCGGGCGCTGGGGTGGCTGCTGACCGCGTTAGGCCTGGTCCCGATGCCGGTGCTCCGATCCCTCATGGTCGCTGCCGCGTCGAGTGCCACGCGCCGTGGACCGCTCGGCGGCGTGCTGCGCGAGCTGGACTACGGCCTCAACGGACTGGTCACCACCCTCTACTTCTCCGGGTATCACGGGGCGGCCTACGTTGGGCGCACCCCGGTCCAGGTGATGCTCGGGGACGGGACCACGGAGCACGGGCAGGTACCGGAGCCGGAGCGCTCCTCCTAGGGTCGCCACCGCGCCGACATAACCGGCCGGTGTGCGCAGGGTGCGGAGCGTCACGTGGCCACCAGGCGTCACGTCGGCATCGATCCGCGGGGCCGCCG
>JAEUJL010000243.1 GCA_016794835.1 Gemmatimonadota bacterium
CGAGGGGCCCACGGCCATCGTTGAGGTGGGGCCGCTGCCCCCGGGGCGTCGGCTCCTGTCGGATGACGTCGCCTTGCTGGATCGCGTGGGGACGATGCTCGCGCGCCGGCTCGATGCCCAGCGGGTGGCCCGCGAGCGCCACGCGCGCGACCTGCGGGAGAAGGAGATCCTGCAACTGGCGGCGGAGTCGGAGTTGCGCGCGCTGCGCGCCCAGCTGAATCCTCACTTCCTCTTCAATGCGCTCACGACGATCGGCTACCTGGTGCAGGCCGCGCCAGAGCGCGCGTTAGGCACCCTCTACCGCCTCACGGACCTCCTCCGGGCGGTGATCCGGGGGCCGGCCGGGGATCGCGTGCCGCTGGGGGAGGAGCTCGCCATCGTGGAGTCCTACCTCGCCATCGAGCGCGAGCGGTTCCAGGAACGGCTGCAGGTGGTGATTGACGTGCCGGAGCCGCTGCGCGAGGCGCAGGTGCCCCCGCTGCTGCTGCAACCGCTGGTGGAGAACGCCATCAAGCATGGGATCTCGCCGCTGCGACGCGGCGGGACCATCACCATCCGCGCGCGCATCGCGCGCCAGGCCGACGGCACAGCGGAGTTGGTCATCCTCGTGGCCGACACCGGTGCCGGCCTTGGTGCCGGTGGCAGCCAGACCGCCGGGACCGGTGTCGGGGTGTCCAACATCCGCCAGCGGCTCGTGCGGCTCTTTGGGGAACGGGCGTCCCTCGGGTTGTCCGGTGCGCCGGACCAGGGGACCACCGCGGCGCTGCGGTTGCCCGTGGATCCCGCGTGGGCGGATGACGTCGAAGAGCCCGCGCAGGTGAAGCTCCCGAACGCCAGTTGACGCCTTCCGACTCCCGCATGCCTCCCTCCCCGGTTCGTCCGTCCGAGATCCAGACCCACCTGCGTGTCGTGGTGGCCGACGACGAACGTCCCGCACGCGCCTTCCTGACGACGATGCTCCGCTCGCAGCCCGACGTGGAGATCGTGGGTGAGGCGGAAAGCGGGACGGAGGCGGTCGAGGTCATCGAGCGCACGCGCCCGGACCTCGCCCTGCTCGACCTGCAGATGCCGGAGCTGGATGGCCTGGGTGTCGTCCGGATGGTGCGTCGCGACGCCTTGCCGCTCATCGCCTTCGTGACCGCCTACGATGAGTACGCCGTCCAGGCGTTCGAGCTGTCGGCGATCGACTACCTGCTCAAGCCGGTCGATCCGGTGCGGCTCCGGCTGACGATCAATCGCGCCCTGGAGCGGTTGGAGCAGGCGGACTTTCGTCCTGCCGAGGCCGATCGGCTGAAGGCGGTGGCCGAGGAGGTGCAGGTGGGGGCGTCCGCGCGGTACCTGCGGCGGATCCCCGTGCGGAAGCGTGATGACATCGTGATCCTCCCGGTGGACCAGATCGCCGCCGTGGTGGCGGACGGCGAGTTGCTGCACCTCACGATGACCAACAACGAGCGGTTCACGATCACCTACCGCCTCAAGAACCTGGAGGCGCGGCTCGATCCGGCGAAGTTCGTCCGGCTCTCCCGCGGCACCCTGGCCAACGTCGACCTGATCCAGCGGATCTCGCCGATGCCGGGTGGGACCTACGTCGTGAGCCTGCGCAACAACCTGCAGCTCCCCGTGAGCCGGTTGCGCGCGCGGGCCCTGCGAGACGAGCTGCTGCGTCTGTAGCGGGCGTTCGCCCCGCGCCCCGAACCACTCATGGGGGCTCGGCGGCCACTCACTGGTGGAGGCTCGCTGCGCTGGGCGCGGACGCGGAGGTTGCCCGAGTCCCGGCTCCCCGAATCCCGCATGGCGACCACGCTTTCCCCCCGCGCAGCTGCCCCCGCAACCACCCAGGCCACCGGCATCCTCGAGGCCCGGGGGCTGACGAAGCGCTACGGCACCTTCACGGCGCTCGACTCGCTCGACCTGACGGTGCCTGCCGGCGAGGTCTTCTGCCTGCTTGGCGCCAATGGCGCGGGCAAGACCACGACGATCAACCTCTTCCTGAACTTCGTGGAGCCGTCCGCGGGGTCGGCGAGCATCGCGGGGCTGGATGTGGTGCAACACCCGATCGAGACCAAGCGCCACGTGGCCTACATCCCCGAGCAGGTGATGCTCTATCGCAACCTGAGCGGGCTGGAGAACCTCGACTACTTCGCCTCGTTGGCGACGGGGCGTCGGCACGAGCGCGATGAGTTGCTGGGG
>JAEUJL010000274.1 GCA_016794835.1 Gemmatimonadota bacterium
TGAGTGTGGGCGAAACCGCCCGCGTGTGGCCCGCAGGAGGGGCAGGGCGCGTACCGACCGCGCTCGGCCACTCCGGCGCGGTTCCGCCCGCCGGGTCGGCACCGGCGGCAGGGGGTTGGTCGGATTGGCAGGGGCCCGGACCGCGGCGGGATTCCGCGCAGCCGGTTGCGCACCCAGTTTGAGGCCATGTGCGTTCGATTGATGATTCTGGCGGCGGTCGCGGCCCTCCCGGTGGCGGCCCAGGTGGACACGGCGGGAACAGCCCGGCTGGCCCCGGTCAGGGTGACCGTGACCCGGGATGCACCGCGGTCGACCCTCGACCTTCCGTATTCCCTGTCGCGCCTATCCATAGACACGGCCCGGACCGGGGCCCGGCGCGGTTCGCTGACCGACCTCCTGGTTGCCGTGCCCGGCCTGGTCTCCTCGAACCGGCACAACCCGACCCAGGACCCCCGCGTGAGCGTCCGGGGCTTCGGGGCCCGGTCCGCCTTTGGCATCCGTGGCCTCCGGGTGATCCGGGACGGGATCCCCCTGACCCTGGCGGATGGGCAGGCGGCCATCGACTTCGTCGACCTGGAAAGCGTCGGGAGCGCGGAAGTGCTGCGTGGCGCCGCGGGCGCGCTGTACGGCAACGCCTCGGGTGGAGTCCTCGACCTGCGGAGTGAGCCCCTGCCGGGTGCGGGCGTCACGTGGCGCGGCCGAACGACCTGGAACGAGGACGCCCAGCGATTCTCCGGGCGGGTGGCTGGTGGACAGGGTCCGTGGGGTTGGCAGGGGACGCTCACGCGCAATACCGCGGACGGCCCGCGCGACTATGCCCGCTTTCGCTCGACTGGTGCCTTGGCCGACCTCTCGCGGCGCATCGGCGAGTCGACCCTCCGCACGCAGTTCACCTGGTACGACGCGCCACTCGGTGAGAACCCGGGTGCGGTCACCGCCGCTGAATTGACCGCGACCCCCATGGTGGCGGATCCGCAGAGCGTGTCCCGCAAGGCGTCGAAGACCGTCTCCCAGACCCTGCTTTCCCTGATTGGTGAGCATCCGTGGAGCGAGGGGCGCGGCCAGGCCACGGCGAGCGTCTTCGCCGGCCTGCGCGAGCTGTACAACCCGCAGGCCTTTGCGATCGTCGGGTTCGACCGGCGCGTGGTGGGCGCCAACATGCGTGTGCAGCACGGGGGGGTGTATCGTCGGCACCAGTGGCGCCTCGCCCTCGGCGCCGACCTGCAATCGCAGCGCGACGACCGCCGCAACTTTGCCAACTGTGCGGGAGTCACCCCGCGCCCGGCGGCGACCTGTCCCGGCACGGCCGACCAGGGCGCCGAGACGATTCACCAGCTGGAGCGTGTCACCGCCGGCGGGGTGTTTGTCCGTGGGGAGGTCACGCGATCCGTCCTGTCGGTGACCGGCACCCTGCGGGCCGACAACACCAACTTCACCGTGCGCGACCGCCGGTCGACGACCGGGACGATCCTGTCGCGCACCATGGGCGCAGTGACCCCCATGGTCGGCGTGACGCTGCGGCCGCGTCCGGGGATGTCGGCGTATGCGAACCTCGCGAGTTCGTTCGAGACGCCGACCACGACCGAGATGGCGAACCAGCCCAACGGCCAGGGAGGGATCAACCGCGAGCTGCAGCCGCAGCGCGGTCGCACCCTGGAAGGCGGGATCAAGGGACTGCTCGGCGGTCGCGTGTTGTACGACGTGGCGGTCTTCCGGATCCGGACCAGCGACGAGTTGATCCCGTTCGAGATCCCGAATTCCGGGGGGAGGCGCTACTTCCGCAATGCCGGTGAGACCTCGCGCACCGGTGCCGAAGTGGGGCTGACTGCCTCGCTGGGTCCGGTGGATGTGGGGGCCGCGCTGGCGCGGCTGACCTATCGCTACGAGGAGTTCCGCGTGGGAACCACGGTGCTCGATGGCAAGCGGGTGCCCGGGGTGTCGCCGACCACGGCGTCGGCGTTCGCCACCGGACGCACGTCGTGGGGCTTCGCGACACTCGAGGTGCAGCAGGGATCGCGCGCTGCCGCGGACGACGCCAACGCGACCTGGGCCCCGGGATGGGTGGTCTGGAATGCCCGGGCCGGACTCACGGGTGCGGCGCTCCGCGGTGTTGAGCCGGTGATTGGCATCGAGAACCTGTTCGATCGCACGTACGTCGCGAACGTGGTCACCAACGCGACGCGCGGGCGGTTCTACGAACCCGGCGCTGGCCGGCGGGTGTACCTGGGACTGGGCCTTCGGTCCCGCTAACTCCAACGAGATGAAACGAATCCTGGCGGTACTGGTGCTGGCCGCGTGTGCCACGGAGGAGCGGCCGATGCGCGATCCGGCAACCACGGCGTTGCAGGTGGAGTTGCTGGAGCGGGGGTCGCGCGACCAGGCGATCCGCGACAGCGCGGTGCGCCCCGGTGGCGGCCTCGATTCCGCGCTGGCGGCGGAGATGGGGAGGATCGACCGGGACAACGCGGCGTGGCTCAAGGGGGAGATCGCCCGGCATGGATGGCCGTCGCGCGACAAGGTCGGCGAGCGGGCCAGTGAGGCGGCGTTCCTGATTGTGCAGCACGCGACGCACGATCCGGCGTTCCAGGCATCGATGCTCGACACCCTCACCCAGGCGTGGGCGCGGAAGGAGATCGACGGGGAGTCCTACGCCCTGCTCTTCGATCGGGTGCAGACCGAAGCGGGTCGCAAGCAGCGCTACGGCACCCAGGCCTCGTTCGTGGGGGGCGCCATCGTGATCGACCCGATGGAGGATTCCACCAAGGTCGATTCGCTCCGCCAGACCGTGGGGCTCGGCACGCTCACCGACTACCGTCGCGTGCTGGACTCCGTGTACCGCGCGACGGCGACGAAGAAGCAGGCACCCTAAAAAGACGAAGCACGGGAGGCATCAGGCCAGGTCGCGCGATCTCGTGCCGCGCGTGCTGCCCGTGCTCCCCGTGCTTCGTCCCGGCCCTGCCGCGTCGCGGCAGCCGACCGCCAGCGACGCTAGCGTCTAGCCATCTGGTCCTAGTTCTGGTTCATCCAGATGTCGTCGAGGACGGTGACGGTCTTCGTGTATTCCTTGCCGTCGACGGTGAGCGTGACGAGGTAGGCTCCCGGCTGGGCGAGTATCCCGATGCGAGCGCCGCCACCCTGTCCGCCGCCGCCACCACCGCCCCCGAATCCGCCGCCGCAACCACCGCCGCCGCCACCACCACCGCCGCCGCCACCACCACCGCCGCCAAAGCCGCCACCCTGGCCGGGCTGCACCAGCCGAAGGTCCGAGCACAGGTTCCACTGCACGCGGTTGAGTCCGGCGGTCTTCGGTGCGTCCAGGCTGCGGGCGAACGAGCCGTTGCCGAGGTCGCGGATCGTGAGCTTCACGTCGGACGCCGGGTTCTTGAGGTAGTAGGCGATCGCCGTGCCGGCCGGGGCATTCTCCCCTTCATAGTTCTTCTGCCCGGTCACGGACCGACGCATCCGGATGTCCTCCTTCCAGCGGATCGCGTTGCGCGGCTCGAAGAGCACGGCGTCCTGCTGCATCACGGCGGGGGTGAGCTGCTGCAGGGCCGAGATGTCATCCATGATCCAGACACTGCGTCCGTGCGTCGAGAGCACGAGGTCGTTGTCGCGTGGGTGGACGATCACGTCGTCGATCCGCACGACCGGGAGGTTGGTCATGAACTTCTTCCAGGTCTTCCCCTCGTCGAGCGAGGTATAGAAGCCGTACTCCGTGCCTGCATAGAGCAGGTTGGGGTTCCGCGGGTCCTGTCGGATGGAGTTCACGTTCCCGAACGCCGGGAGGTTCGACGAGATCGACGTCCACGTCTGGCCGTAGTCGCGCGTCATGTAGATGTACGGCTTCAGGTCGTCGTGGCGATGGCCGTCCAGCGAGACAAAGGCCGTCCCGCGATCGAAGTACGACGGCTCCACGCGGGAGACGTAGTACTCGCGCGTCCCGCCGGGGATGTTCTTGCCGACTTCCGTGAAGGTCTGGCCGCCGTCACGCGTCACCTGGATGTTGCCGTCGTCCGAGCCGACCCACATGATGCCGGCCTCGATGTGCGACTGCGCCACGGTGATGATGGTGCCGTAGAACGAGACGCCGTCGTTCTTGGCGTTGATGCAGGTTCCGGCGCGCTGGCGGTTGCAGGAGGGAAGTGACCCCTTCAACCCCATAATCTCGCGGTCGTCGCGGTTGACCTGCTTGGTCAGGTCGCCGCTCGTCCACCAGGTCTGGCCCTTGTCACGCGAGATGAAGAGGCGGTTCGCCCC
>JAEUJL010000287.1 GCA_016794835.1 Gemmatimonadota bacterium
GGTGTCGTAGAGCTCGCGGGCGTCGGCAAAGCGGTTCTTGTTCTGGTCCACCAGGCCGCGGAGGACATACGACCCGGCGGGGAGGTTCCGGATGCTGAAGCGACCGAGGGAGTCGGCGACCGCGAGGTACCGGAGCGAATCGGGAAGTACGATCGCTTCGACCAGCGCCTGTGGGGCAACCTTCTCCGCCATCCAATCGAACACCCGCCCCGTGATCACCCCGGTGGCGATGGTCGGCCCCGTGGAGAAGACCAGGGAGTGGCCGACCGAGTCCACATTGCCATCGAGGTCGACTAGCCCGGGCAGGAGGGTGACGCGATAGGTGGTGTTGGGCCGGAACCCTTCGCGCGGACGCACCTCAAGTCGGGTGCGACGCCAGGACAACGCGGTGCGGCCGCGGCTCGGCGAGATGAGGAAGAGGTCGGCGAGGGAGGTGGCTCCCTGTGGACGCTCACTCACGACGTCGTCGAAGTCAAAGCCGATGGCGTCCGCCCGCACGTTGACCGCGCCGGTGTCCGGGCGCACCCGGACCAGGGCCGGCGGGTCGAGGTCCTCGGGGCCGCCCGGTGGCACGCCGGGCGACGCGCACGACGCCAGGAGGAAGGCGGCGGTGAGGCGAGCGCAGATTCGGGGGCCGACCGTGCGGGAACGCATGTCGGCGGATGTTAGCGGTGGCGCTTCCCCCAAGAAACCCCACTTGACCGGCGCTCGCCGCCGCGTGCGTCGGTCAGCGAGTGAGGGAGAGTTCGAGGTACGCCAGGGTGCCGGACCCATCGGACGCATAGATCCGCGAGGCCAGCCGGTTGCCCCAGTTTCGTGCCGCGAAGAGTTCAACAGTGACGTGTGTGTTGGGCCGCCACTCGACGGAGGCGTCGACCAACTGCCCGAGGTGTCGCTCATTGTTCGACGGCCGACCCGCGAAGCCAAAGGTCCGCTTGTCGTACGCCCCGCCACCGATGTACCACGCGTCCGCGGGGTTCGAGAGGTCGATGCGATGCACGCTCACGCGGGCCGTGTGCGTGCGCGTGGGACGCATGGTGAGATACCCGAACCACTCCCGGGTGTTCATGGCGTTGAAGAACGGGAAGCGGGCATAGGGACGCGGAGTCGGCACCAGCTGGAAGAAGGTGCCATGGGTGCCGTCGGCGGCCGAGCCGTCGCCGGAACCGTACCAGTGTCCGGCGCGCAGCCACGGGCTCCAGCGTGCCTTGGGCCATTGCACCCCGGCTTCGGCGGCGAGCCCTCCCGCACGGTGATCGAGCCCGGACCAGGTGCCGCGCTGCGCGGCGCCCCAGAGCAGCAGGTCGTACGTCGCCGCCCCGCTTGGGAGGAGCGTCACGAGGTGACCGCCGACCGTCTGGATGGAGATGTCGCGTGGGGCGGCGGTGCGGGTCGCGAGGGGGCGATTGTCCACGGGGACGGTCCCCCGGTCGTCGTCGTAGAGAATGCCGAAGACCCGGACGTCGGTCTCGCTTCCGTTGGCCCGCAGGAAACCGCGGCTCCAGGCCCCGTAGGCCAGGTCAACGTCGAGGGTGTGTCCCGCCTCGGTGGCCGTGAAGACCCCGCTGGTCGGGCGCGCGGCGACGAGGTTCCACGTCGAGGTGCCGGTGCGGGCAGTGGCCATGACGCCATCGAGGCTCCGCTGGACCTGCGTGTAGGTGAAGGGGCCAATCAACCGTTGGCCGATGCGCGTGGTCTTGAGGGTCGCGAGGGCGGGGGAACGCGGGGTCCGTTCGAGGCCATCGGAGAACTCAAAGCGTCCCGCGCGCACGGAGCCGGCGCCACCCTTCCACTCGCCCCAGAGTTGCCGAAGCACGACCTGCGCGACGGACGAGCGGTTGTTGTTCCCCGCGGCATACGCCCCACCCATCCCGAGTTGCCCGGACGGTGCGGGTTGCACGGCCGCCTCTGGCAGGGCCGCGAAGGCGGGTACGTTCAGCTCGGCGCGCCAGGCGAGGTGCTTCGCGGACCCTGCGGCAAAGAGCCGGGAGAGGGCGGACGCGAAGGTGTACTCACCGTCGGAGCGCGGATCGAACCAGTTCCAGGATTCGGCGCGCATGCGGGTGGACGCCCCCACCGTGACGGTGGCAGGGGCCGGCGTGGGCCCCTGGGCCAGGGCCGGCGTCGCACACAGGGCGACAACCATGAGGCGTTTCATGGCTGCAGGACGATCTTCCCCCGGCGCCGGTCCCGCGCCGGGGCCCCGGTCAGCCCCCGAACGACCTCAGCTTGCTGGCGAGCTGCTCCCGTCGCTCGGTCCACTCCCGCTCCTTCTGTCGTTCGGCCTCCACGATCTCGGGCTTCGCCCGTGAGACGAAGTTCTCGTTCGCCAGGCGGCCGCGGAGGGCGTTGAGCTGCTTGTCGAGCCCCTCCAGTTCCGCCGTCAGCCGGGTGACCTCCTTCGCGACATCGACCATC
>JAEUJL010000296.1 GCA_016794835.1 Gemmatimonadota bacterium
ATCCGCGCGCTGCGGATGAAGTCGAGCTTGGGGTAGTAGCGCTCCAGGTAGGCGTTGCCGCGGGAGAAGATCATGTTCTGGTCCGGGCCAAAGCCGGAGGGCGGGCCGTCGCCATAGGCCGCGTAGAGCGAATCGACGGCGGCCATGCCTTCGATGACCTGGCCAAACGGGGCGAAGCCCATCCCGTCCAGGTTGACGTTGTCCACCAGGTTGATGAACACCTGCGTGGTGCGCGTGTCGGGGCCAGCCATCGCGAAGGTGATGAACCCACGCTTGTTGCTTTGCACGACCGGGTCATCGGGGATGGGTAGCTTCTCCCACGCCGCGTTGACCTCGGGGTCCCCATGGGCGCCGAACTGCGCCATGAACCCCTCGACCACCCGAAAGAAGCGGGTGTTGTCGAAGTACCCACTCGAGACCAACTGGTAAAAGCGGTCAGCGCCGAGTGGCGCCCACGCACGGGTGACCTCGACCGTGAAGGCCCCCTTGCTCGTCTCGAAGCGGGCGCGATAGGTCGCGGGGGCCTGTTGGGGGGTCGCCGGGGGAAGGCCAACCTCAGGGGGCTTCTCGCAGGCGGCGGTCGCCAGCAGGCCAAGCAGGAAAAAGCGGAGCGTCTTCACGAGTCGTTGCAGATGTTGCTGGGAGGTGGATCCGGGTGCCGCCGGACGGGGCGGCTAGTGGCTCGATCCGTGGTACACGGCAATGCGTCCATTGGCGCCGCTGGCAAAAAAGACCGAGTTGGCCGACGCGCGCACGGCGTGGAACCCGGTGCGGTCAAACGGGCGCCAGCTGCGGCCGCCGTCGTCGCTGATGTCCGACCCGGCCTGGCCCACGGCGATCACCAGTCGGCCGCCACGGCCGGCCGCCACCGAGGAACGGAAGCCGCCGGTGGTGGTCGACGGGGTCACCCATTCCTTGCGGCCGGGGAGGTAGATCGCGGCGTTGGCCCGCGTCGAGTCGTCCTGGCTGTAGTCGCCGCCCACGACCACAAGGGTCTTGGCCGCCGGCGTGACCCCAAAGATCCCCGTGCTGCTCCCGCCGGCCCGGATCGGCGTGTCGATCGCGGTCCAACTGGCGCCGCGATCGGTGGTCCGGTGCAGCCGGGCATGGCGTCCGCCACTGGCCACCCACGCACCGCGCATCCCGTCCACCACGAGCACCTGGCCACTCGCCGCGAACGCCGCCTCGCCTTCGCGGGCCTCGGGCCGGGCCGCGGGGGCCGCCTCTCGCCAGGTCTCGCCCCCATCGTCGGTCAGCAGCACGAAGAACCGCCCGCCCATCGGGTCGCCTAACGCGATCCCATGCTGGTCGTCCCAGAAGTCCACCGCATCCAGGAAGACCGAGGTGTCCGCCGCCTGGTAGCGGAGGCTCCATGTCTTCCCGCCGTCCACGGTGCGCCAGATGCGTCCCGCGGTCGCCACCGCATGCGCGACCATGGCGCTCCGGCCGTGTACGGCGCGCACATCGAACGTTCCCCCCGGGACGGTATCGACCTGCCAGGTGGCCCCACCGTCCGTGGAGTGCAGCACCGTGCTGCGTGACCCGCTGGCCCAGACGGTGCGATCATCGACGACCGACAAGCCACGCAGCGAGGCGGTGGTCCCGGTGGACAAGGGTCGCCACTGGCCCGGGAGCGACTCGGCCAGCGCGACGGCGAGGAAGACGGCGACGGTTCGCATGCGGGAAAGGTAGTGGGGACGCTGGTGGCAGGTTGCTGGGTGCGGCCCGGCACGAGCTGGGGCTTGTGCTGGGGCTGGGGCTGGGGCACACATGAACCGCCGTCTGCCGTTCAGAAAGACACTGGCCCCCGGATCAGGTCCGGGGCGCTTGCTTCGCTCGCGTCTGCCGTCCCTCAACTCCGATTCCGTGTCTTCACTCCTCCGTACACGTTTCCTCGTCGTTGGCAGCGGGGTTGCCGGATTGCACACGGCCTGGCGCGCGAGCACCCATGGCGAGGTGGTGGTCCTCACCAAGCGCACGCTCTTCGACTCGGCGACGGCGTATGCGCAGGGAGGGATTGCGGCGGCGTTAGGTGCGGGCGACTCGCCGGACCTCCATCGCAAGGACACCCTTGCGGCCGGGGCGGCACTCTGCGACACGGAGGCGGTGGAGGTCCTGGTGGAGGAGGGGCCGGCGCGGATTCGGGAGTTGCAGCTGGCGGGGGCGCGCTTCGACCTGGGCGCAGACGGCAAGCTCAAGCTGGGGAAGGAGGCCGCGCACTCGCGGCGGCGGATCGTGCATGCCCAGGGGGACCGCACCGGCGCGGAGGTCGCGCGCACCCTGGTGGAGCGGGTGCATGCGTCCCGGCGCGTCTCGGTGCTCGAGCATGCGCGCATCCTCGAACTCATCGTGGAGGGCGGGCGCTGCGCGGGGGTACGCGCGAGTGTCCTTGGGCAGCCGGTGGAGATCCGTGCCGACGCGACCGTCCTTGCCACCGGTGGGTGTGGGCAGGTCTATCGCTACACCACCAACCCGGTGGTGGCGACGGGCGACGGCTTTGCCATCGCGCATCGCGCGGGGGTGACGCTCGCGGACATGGAGTTTGTGCAGTTCCATCCCACCGCCCTGGACACGCCCGAGAACCCGTTGGCCCTGGTCTCGGAAGCGGTGCGTGGCGAGGGGGCCGTGTTGCGGAACGCGGCGGGCGAGCGGTTCATGGTCAAGCGGCACAAGCTGGCGGAACTGGCGCCGCGCGACATCGTCGCACGGGCAATCTTTCGCGAGCAGAAGCAGACGGGTCGGGTGTGGCTGGACGCGCGCTCGCTCGGCAAGGGGTTTGCCACGCGCTTTCCCGGGATCACGGCGCTCTGTCGGGCGCGGGGCATCGAACCGGGCGAGCAACTCATCCCGGTGACCCCGGCCGCGCATTACATGATGGGTGGGATCGTGACCGATCTCTCCGGCCGCACCTCCCTCGCGGA
>JAEUJL010000323.1 GCA_016794835.1 Gemmatimonadota bacterium
AGGATCGCGGCGCGGGTGGTGCGGGGAACGATCATGAACGTGGGATCAGGGCACCACGCGCAGGATGGCACGCATGGTTTGTCGGTGGCCGGGGAAGGTGCAGAGGATTTCGTAGGCCCCGGGGGTGCTGGGGGCGCGGAACTCGAGAAGCTCGGACCGCTGGTGCTCGAGGAGGTCGGTGGCGGCAATGATCTTGTCGCTCTTCGGCCGGAAGCGCTGCGCGAAGCCGTCGGAGCCGAGCCGGTCCGCGGCAGCGCCGATCTCCTCGAACGAGCCCGGGGTCCCGATGATCAGGTTGTGCGGGGTGAAGTCGTCGTTCACGAAGCGGAGCCTCACCGCGGATCCCGCCTTGACCGTGACGGCCGGCTGGTCGTAGCGCATCCCCTCGACCACGGTGCGCACCACGATCGCGCCATCGTTAGGCGTGGTCGCCGGCGCGGTGGCGGTCCCCTGCGGTGCCGGCGATCCGCCGACCGCCACCGGACGGGCGGTGCTGTGCTGCCACATCATCTCCACGCGCTGGGCGGCATTCCGTGCGTGGAGCACGGGAGAGGCCAGCAGGCGCCCGAGCAGTGCGCGGTTGACCACGTTGTGCTGCTGGTGGAGCCACAGCGCCTCCAGGAGGTGATGGGCGTCGGGCTCACGCGCGGCGTCGAACGGCGCGATCCATGCGGCGACGGCCGCCATCACCTCGGCCGTGGGACGCTCCGACAGCTCAACACGCGCGCGATGACGGATCCCGTTGACTGGATGCTCGAGGGCCTTGAGCAGGGCGGGGATCGGCTCACCGTCGATGGCGACATGCGGCGAGAGCGGGCGCCCGGGCACGGTCACCCGGTAGATGCGGCCGTGCGAATGGTCGCGCGCGGGGTCGCGGATGTTGTGCTGCATGTGCCCGATGACCGCGTTCGACCAGTCGGCCACGTAGAGGGCGCCGTCGTCGCCGATCTCGAAGTCCACTGGGCGGAAGTTGGGGTCGGACGAGACGAGGAGGTCGTCGGTCTCGGTCCCCTGCGCGTTCCCGGTGACGGGGTCGACCTTGAGCGTGTACTGCTTGATGCCGAGGAACGAGATGACGTTGAGGATCAGGAAGTTCCCCTCGTTCTTCGCCGGGAAGTGCGCGCTCGACAGGATGCCGCTGGAGGGCACCGGGCGCACGGTGTGCTTGAGGAGCGGACGCATGGCGAAGGTCCCGCCGGTGCTGTCCTTCACCTGGTAGGCGCGGCCGCCGGTGGCGTCGGTCGCGTAGTGGTAGCCCCAGTAGTCAAAGCTGATCCCGTGTGGATTGGGGCTGTTCGGCGCGTGGAAGCTGAACTCATGCGTCCGCGGGTTGAAGCGGTACATCGCCGACTGGTTGTTCTCCTTGTTGGTCGCCCACGGGGTCTCCACGTTCGAGATGCTGAACACCCCTTCCTGGTAATAGAGGAACCCGTCGGGTCCATAGACGAAGTTGTTCGCCGCGTGGTGCGTGTCGGCCGAGCCGAACGCGCCGGCGATGCGGTAGCGCACGTCGGCCACGTCGTCGCCGTCGGTGTCCTTGAGGAAGAGGAAGTCCGGCTGCGACGCCACGATCACCCCGCCGTTCCAGAACTCGAAGGCCGTGGGGTTCTGCACATAGGCGAAGGTGATCGCCGTGTCGGCGACACCATCACGGTTGTTGTCCGGGAAGATCAACAGGCGATCATTCATCTTCCCGGTGGGCTCCCACTTGGGGTAGGTCCCCCAGGTCGCCGCCCACAAACGCCCCCGGGTGTCCACGCCCACCTGGACGGGATTCACCAGCTCGGGGAACATCTCCTCGGAGGCGAAGAGGTTGGCCTGCATCCCCGGGGCGAGCCGCATCTTCTTGATGGCCTCCTCGCCGCCGAGGTAGTTGAGGGTCCCCACCTTGCTCACGCCGTCCTGCAGCTGCGGCTCGGCGAGGTTGGAGGCGACGGGGACCGAGGGCGGGACGTTCGAGTCATCCGCGGCCAGCGTCTCACCCCGTGCTGCGGCCCAGATCACCTTGTCGCGATTGGCCGTGAGGTGGTCGAGCTGCTTGAGCTCGTTTTGCAGCACGTCGTAGTTGGTCTGCCCGTTGGTGAACGCCAGCGTGGAGCGCGAGCCCCAGACGTCGTTGGCATCGGTCGCCCGGAACCGGTTGAACCAGTACAGGTTCTTGTCGAGCACGGCCGCGCGAACGGCCGCCACGCGCGCCGAGTCGCCCGTGGGCCGGGTGCCCAGCAGCGCGCGCACGATCACCTCGGCGATGCGCCGGTTCCCCTCGCTGGTGAGGTGGATGCCGTTGATCGTGAGCGGCGCGGTGGATTCCTCAAAGAGCCGCTGGGACGGGCCGAAGAGGTCGACGAACGCGGCACCCTTGGCGCGTGCGACCGAGTCCATCACCGCGGTGTACTTCGCCAGGCGCGTGTTGTTGGCGGATCCGTCGGGGAAGTTCGGGTCGCCGAGGTTCTCGT
>JAEUJL010000391.1 GCA_016794835.1 Gemmatimonadota bacterium
CCCTTTGACGGCGCGTACTGGCAGCGCGTGGAGCGCGAGCGGGGATACCCCGTGGAGTTTGTCGACGCGTTGACCCGTGCGGGCTGGCTGGCGGCGTTGATCCCGGAGGAGTACGGGGGGAGCGGGCTGTCCCTCACGGAAGCCTCGGTGATCCTCGAGGAAGTGAACCGCTCGGGAGCCAACAGCGGGGCATGTCATGCGCAGATGTACACGATGGGGTCCGTCCTGCGGCATGGGTCGGCCGCGCAGAAGGCGCAGTACCTGCCCGCCATCGCGCGCGGGGAACTGCGGCTCCAGTCGTTTGGGGTCACCGAGCCGACCAGCGGGACGGACACCACGCGGTTGCGCACCACGGCGGTGCGTCGCGGCGATCGCTACGTGGTGAATGGGCAGAAGGTGTGGATCTCGCGGGTGCAGCACAGCGACCTCATGCTCCTGCTCGCGCGGACCACGCCGATCGAGCAGGTGGCCCGCCGCTCGCTGGGCCTGTCGGTCTTCCTGGTGGACCTGCGGGGGGCGACGGAGCGCGGGCTGCGCATTCGCCCGATCGAGAACATGGTCAACCACGAGACCAACGAGCTGTTCTTCGAGGACTTCGAGATCCCCGTGGAGCACCTGATCGGCGAGGAAGGCGCCGGCTTCAAGATCATATTGGACGGGATGAACGCCGAGCGGATCCTGATTGCCGCCGAGTGCATCGGCGACGGCTACTGGTTCCTGGACAAGGCGCGCCAGTACGCGAGTGAGCGTGTCGTCTTTGAGCGGCCGATCGGGCAGAACCAGGGGATCCAGTTCCCGATCGCCCGGGCGTATGCCAACGTGCGCGCGGCCGACCTGATGCGGTACGAGGCGGCGGCCCTGTTCGATGCCGGCCGGCCGTGCGGGGCGGAGGCCAACATGGCCAAGCTGCTGGCGGCCGACGCCTCCTGGGAAGCCGCGAACACCTGCCTGCAGACCCACGGGGGGTTCGGCTTTGCGGCGGAGTACGATGTCGAGCGCAAGTTCCGGGAGACGCGGTTGTACCAGGTAGCCCCGGTCTCCACCAACCTCATCCTCTCCTACCTGGGCGAACACGTGCTCGGGATGCCCCGTTCGTTCTGACCATGTCCCTGATGCGCAGCATGTTGTTTGTCCCGGCGACCCAGCCGGCGATGATGGCGAAGGCCGCGCGGAGCGCCGCCGATGCCGTGTGCCTCGACCTCGAGGATGCGGTCGCCCCGGCGCTCAAGGCAGACGCGCGCGGCGAGGCGGTGCGCGCCCTGCGCGAACTGGACTTCGGGGGACGCCTGCGGATCGTGCGCGTGAATGCCATGGACACCCCATGGGCGGCGCGTGACCTCCTGGCCGTCCTGGATGGCGCGGGGGGCCACGTGGACGCCCTCATGGTCCCCAAGGCCAGTGGCGCCCGGGACGTGCATTTCGTCGACACCCTCCTCACCCAATGCGAGGCCGGGGCGGAGCGGCCAGTGCGTGTGGGGATCATCGCCCAGGTCGAGTCCGCGGCGGGGTTCGTGCACGTGAATGCGATTGCGGCGGCGTCGTCACGACTCACGACCCTGGTCTTCGGGGCGGGGGACTACGCCGCCTCCATGCGCATGCCCCTGGCCAACATCGGGATGCGCGACGAGTTCGATGCCGCGGTGCCCGGCGACCGCTGGCACGCGGTGATGCACGCGATCGTCGCCGCCGCGCGGGCCCACGGGCTGTCGTGCTGGGATGGCCCCTACGCCAACTACACGGACAGTGCAGGGCTCAAGGAGGCCTGTCGCCTGGCGCGGGCGATGGGCTTCGATGGCAAGCAGTGCATCCATCCCGCGCAGCTGGCGGTGACGAACACGGTCTTCTCGCCTTCCGAGGCAGAGGTCGCGCGCGCCCGCGCGGTGGTCGCGACCTGGGAGGCGGCGCAGCAGGGCGGCCAGGGCGCCGCGGGGGTCAACGGGGTCATGATCGACGCGGTGAACGTGCGGATGGCCCGCACCATCCTGGCGGCGCACGACGCCATCACCATGCGAGGCAGCTGATGAGTGAATCCGGCCGGTGTTACGAGGACTTCGTGGTGGGGGCGATCCTGCGCCACCCGCTGGGGCGCACGGTGACCGCGACGGACAACACCTGGTTCTCCCTGCTCACCAACAACTCGAACCCGATCCACTTCGACCGGCACTATGCGGCGCAAACCGAGTTTGGCGAGCCGCTCATGAACTCCACCTTCACCCTCGCCCTGGTGGTGGGGTTGTCGGTGAGTGACATCTCGCGGAACGCCGTGAACCTGGGCTGGCAGGATGTCACGTTGCCCAACCCGGTGTTCGAGGGCGACACGATCTATGCGCAGTCGGAGGTGCTGTCCACGCGCGAGTCCAGGTCGCGCCCGCACATGGGGATCGTCGAGGTCAAGTCCACGGGCTACAAGCAGGACGGCACGGTGGTCATCGAGTTCCGGCGCACCGTGATGGTCTACAAGCGCGGGCACGCGCCCGTGCGCCCCAACCCGGTGGTCGCCGGGTGACGCTCCCCCTGGCGGGGCTCCGCGTCATCGCCGTCGAGCAGGCGGTGAGTGCGCCGTTCTGCACGCGGCAGTTAGCCGACCTGGGGGCGGACGTCATCAAGATCGAGCGCCCCGGGGAGGGGGACTTTGCGCGCGGGTACGACCAGGTGATGCACGGCGAATCGGCCTACTTTGCCTGGCTCAACCGGGGCAAGCGCAGCGTGGAGCTGGATATCCGCGCCGAGCCGGGGCGGTCGCAGCTGGGGGCGCTGGTGCGGGGCGCGGATGTGTTCGTGCACAACCTGGTGCCGGGGGCGATCGAGCGGTTGGGCCTGGGGTATGACGCGGTGCACGCCGACGCCCCGCGGGTCGTCTGGGTCGGCATCTCGGGGTTTGGGCCGGATGGGCCGTATCGCGACCGCAAGGCCTACGACATGCTCGTCCAGGCCGAGGCGGGGATCGTCTCGATGACCGGCACGGCGGCAGAGGCGGCGAAGGTCGGGATCAGCATCGCCGACATCGGGAGCGGGATGTACGCCTATGCGAGCATCCTGGCCGCGTTGCTGCGGCGGGGGCAGACCGGGGAGGGGAGTCGCATCGACATCTCGATGTTCGAATGCATGACCGAGTGGATGACCCCGCCGCTCTACACCTGGCTGGGCGCCGGCCGGGTCCCCGCGCGCACCGGGGTGCGGCACAACATGATCGTGCCCTACGGGGCGTATCCCTGCGCCGACGGCGACGTGTTGTTCGCGATCCAGAGTGATGGCGAGTTCCGTCGGTTGGCCACGGCGGTGTTGCTGCAGGCGGAGTTGGCGGATGACCCGCGCTTTGTC
>JAEUJL010000401.1 GCA_016794835.1 Gemmatimonadota bacterium
GTTGATAGCGCGCAGGGGCCTCGGGTCGCATCGCCTCCGCCGGCGGGAGCGCCACGGTGCGTCGCACCGCGCGCATCGCGCCAGCCAGCCCGGCCCCCATCGTGATCGCGAGCCCGACGACAACGACGCCGGGATCCTGCCTATAGGCGGCAAACGGGAACTGGAAGAAGCGCGCATAGACCTCCGCCAGCCCATCGGCCAGCGCCGCACCGAGCACACCGCCCACCACGCCGCCCACGCCGATCGGCACCAGGGCGAGCGCGAGGTAGTGCGCCGCGATGGTTGCGTCGCGATAGCCAAACGCCTTGAGCATCGCGACCTGCTCCCGCTGCGTGCCGACGAGGCGGGAGAGGACGATGTGCAGCAGGAAGGCGGTGACGCCGAGGAAGATCGCGGGGAGGAGGATGCTGGTGACCTGAGTTTCCTCGATCTCGCCGCTGAGGAACTGGTCGGAGAGCTGGTCACGCCGCGGAAAGGCGCCGGGTCCCCCAAATGGCGCGAGCAGGGTGTCCACCGCCGTGAGGGCCGGGGTGACTGGCGCCTGCGGGGCGAGGAGGAGGGTCACCGCGTTGAAAGCACCGCGCATGTCGAAGGCGGCAGCCACGGCGTCCGTGTCCATCCAGAGCACGCCAAAGCGGCGGTTGTCCGGAAAGATGCTGGCGGCACCGATCTCGTAGACGTATTCCGGCGAGATCGCCGTTCCCACCACGCGCAGCGTCCGCCAGGTCCCGTTGATGACGGCGCCGAGCGAATCCCCGGGCGCGAGTGCATTCGCTCGCGCGAACGCCTGGCTGATGATGACCTCGTCGTGGTGCCCGGGATCCGGCCAGCGACCGCGCGTGAGGGTGAGTGCATTTAGCATCGGGGCGCGCGGGACCGGCACCGAGACCAACCGCCCGGTGGCGGGTTCGTCCAGCCCGGGCACGTCGAGGGTGACGTCATACACGAGGCGCGCCTCGACCTCACGAATGCCGGGGACCGCTGCGAGGTCGCCGAGGATGGCACGCGGCGCGCGCGAGACGAAGGCGAAGGCATCACCGAAGCGCGCTTCCCGGTAGTAGGTGTCGCGTGCCTCGCGCAGGTACCCGTGCATCGACCGCAGCGAGACAAACAACGCCATCCCGGCGGTCACCACCAGCGCGATGGCACCGAGTTGGCCGCGGCTGTGCCAGGCATCGCGCCAGAGCTTGCGGGTGATGGCGCGCATGGTCACCACTCCAGCTCCGCGGCGGAGGTCACGCGCTGCTGGCTCACGTCCTCCACGATGCGACCACTGCGCATGCGGAGCACGCGGTCGGCGAGTCGCGCGATCACCGCGTTGTGCGTGATGATGACGGTGCTGGTGCCGAGGGTCGCGTTGACGTGAAGCAGCGCATCGAGCACGACCTTCCCCGTCTCGGCGTCCAGCGCACCAGTGGGTTCGTCACACAGCAGGACGTCCGGCCGCTTGGCGATGGCGCGGGCGATGGCGACCCGTTGTTGCTCACCGCCCGAGAGCTGGGCGGGAAAGTGGTCCACGCGTTGGCCGAGCCCCACCAGCTCCATCGCCTCGCGCGGGGCCATGGGCGCGGTGGAGATGTCGGTCACCAGCGCCACGTTCTCCAGGGCGGTCAGGCTCGGGATGAGGTTGTAGAACTGGAAGACGAAGCCGACATGTTCGCGCCGGTATCGGGTGAGCGCCTCGTCGGACGCCCCCACGAGGTCATGGTCCGCGAACCGAACGGTGCCGCTGGTTGGCGCGTCGAGTCCGCCGAGGATGTTGAGGAGGGTGGACTTGCCGCTGCCCGAGGGGCCCAGGATGACGGCGAGCTCCCCGGGAAAGAGGTCGAGGTCAACCCCCTGGAGGGCAACCACCTCGACCTCGCCCATGGCGTAGCGCTTGGTGAGGCCGCGGGCGTGGAAGAGCGGTTGTCGGGCGGTGGTCGTGGGCACCATGGGGTATTTCCTCTGTCCTCACGGTCGTTCGCACAGGCGGCGATTCCTGTCAGCGTGCGTCCGACAGCGGTCAGGGGAGCCCCTACGGCTGGTGCGTCGTGGCGCGACCGCCCAGCATTCCGGCATGGCGGAAGCACTCAAGCATCACATTGGCCCCGAGGTCGTTCGCTCCCTGGCCCGGGACCTGTCGGCGGCGTGGGGGCCGTTCGACGGGAAGGCGTTTGCGCGCGACGCCTTGCGCGGGCTGGAGGCACTGGAGCTCCTGCCGCGGGGCACGCACATCGCTGGCGCGATGCGTCGGCACCTGCCCGCCGCATACCCGGAGGCGGTGCGGGTGCTCGTGGACTCCCTGGGTCCCCCGCTGGGCGAAAGCGACCTGACGGGGATGGCGGTCTTTCGCTACCTCCCCTACGTGGCGTTCATCCGCGAGTACGGCGTCGACCACTTCGAGGAGTCGATGGCGGCACAGCATGCGCTGACCCAGCGCTTCACGGCGGAATGGTGCATCCGGCCGTTTATCGAGCGGTACCCGGACGCTACACTCGCGCGGCTCCGCGAGTGGGCGATCGATTCCAACGTGCACGTGCGGCGCCTGGTCTCCGAGGGAACACGTCCGCGGCTGCCGTGGGCGCCGCAGCTCAAGGCATTCATGGCGGATCCTGCACCGACGCTGGCCCTGCTCGAGATGCTCAAGGACGATCCCGAGCGGTATGTCCAGCGATCGGTAGCCAACCACCTCAACGACATCGCGAAGGACCATCCTGATCGGGTCGTGGCGGTGGCGAGGGATTGGTCGCGCGGTGCGAGCGAGGGGCGCGCGTGGATCGTCCAGCACGCGCTGCGATCGTTGATCAAGCGGGGGCACCGCGGCGCGCTGACGCTCCTGGGAGGGGGCGCCAAGCCGGCGGTGCGCGTGGGCCGGGCCACCTTCACCCCGGCCCGGGTGCGCGTCGGGCAGGTGGTGCGGTTCGCCTTCACCCTCACCAGCACGTCACGTCGTACCCAGGAGCTGATCGTCGACTACACCGTGCACTTCGTGAAGGCCGACGGCTCGACAAAGCCGAAGGTGTTCAAGCTGGCGAAGTGCACCCTCGCGCCGGGCGAACGCGTGAACCTCTCCGGGCGCGTGTCGTTGGCGGTGCACACCACGCGGAAGCCCTACCCCGGTCGCCACCGGGTGGACGCACAGGTCAACGGGCTGCCGTACCACCTGGGGAGCTTCGTCGTCACCCGCTGATCGTCGCGCGCGAGGCCGGCGCCGGGGCGCTCACCGTCCCCAGGTCGTCGGCCGGGGCGAGTCGTGAGAAGCGCCGGTTGGATCCCGGGAAGTCGACGCCCATCAAGAGGCCGGTCAACAGCGCCATGCCGGCGGCTGTGGCGAGCAGGGTCGGCGTCGGGAGGGCGAAGCCCGGCGCCCTGGGCCCCCCCGGGAGCAGCGTACAGAGGATCCCGGCGAGGAGGGACGCGATGGCGAGCCACTGGTAGACGCGCAGCCCACCCCAACTCACGGTCTGGGGCTCCGCGCGGAACGATTCCTCGACAAACCGCGCCATGCCGCCGCCCATGAGGAAGACGCCGATCGTGATGGCGTCGGAGGCGCCCAGGATCCGGAGCCGGGCCAGCAGCGCGGCCAGGATGAGGTTCGCGGCGATGGAGTAGAGTGGCGTCGGGTGCACGGGACGGCCGGCGAGGTCAGGGAGT
>JAEUJL010000474.1 GCA_016794835.1 Gemmatimonadota bacterium
AACCCTTCCACCAGCTCGGGCCGGGCCTCGAACGCCGCGCGCTGGTTCGCGCCCGGTCGTGCGGTGGTCAGCTCCTGGAGCACCTCGATCGTCTCGAGCGAGCGGGCCCGCAGCGTGGGGGTCGATTGCCCCAGGGTGAAGATCTCCTCGAACTGGTCGAGCACGAGGACCAGCCGCACCGGGTGATTGCGGGCACTCCACCACTCGACGTCGCGGCGGTGCAGGTAGCCCCAGAGCGTGTCGGCCTTTGAGGGACGCGGACCATCAATGGCGGCGGCGTCCAGCGCGGTGGTGATCGCGGCGAACAGCTGCGCCGTTGCGGACGGGGCGCCGTCCCCATGCGCCAGGCGCACGTAGACCGGGAGGCGATCCCGCTCGCGCAGCTGCGGGAAGAGGCCGGCCTGCAGGAGCGACGTCTTCCCCAGCCCGCTCTTGCCGTACAGGAAGGCGATCGGTTCGCTCTCGACCAGTCGCAGCAATTCGGAGACTTCCGCCGAGCGACCATGAAACAGCCGCGCGGCCGCCTCGGGAAAGGAGAGCAGTCCTGGCCACGGCCGCTCCGGATCGATCGGCACCTTGCCGTACTCCCCGGTCTTCATGCGGAGTCGGCGCGACGCATCGCGCGGTAGGCCTCGCGAATGTCGGCGAGCACGAGGTCGCCCGGCACGCCGCCGGGTGCCTTGCCCCAGGTCAACTCGCGAAAGCTGGCGGGGGTGTCCGAGGCGCTGGCCGCGATCCCGTCGACGGTGATGGGCACGATGAAGCGCCGCCGGTTGCCCAGTCGGTGGGTGCGCTCATCGGCCAGGCGCCATTCACGGCGGAAGTACCCTTCGTCCCGCGCTTCGGTGGCGCGCGAGATGATGGGGACAAACAGCACGCATTCCCGGATGGCGTCCTCGATCACGCGGTCATACGCCGCACCGGCATCGAGTCGTTGGGTATCCATCCACACGTCGATTCCGCTGTCCACCAGGACATCGCGGATCCGGATGGCCGCGGCCCGGTCCTCCGCCGCGTACGAGATGAAGACGCACCCGGTGGCCCGCCCCAGCGGGCGGGCCGGCCGCTCCGGGGTGGCGGGCGCCATCGGGACCGGCGCTGGTGCTGGCGCCGACGCCACCCAGCGCTGGTGCAGGGCGTCGACAAAGGCCGCGCCGTGCCCGGGGTACACGTAGGTCTGGTAGCTGAAGC
The DNA here is from genome assembly GCA_016794835.1 of Gemmatimonadota bacterium. Lineage (GTDB taxonomy): Bacteria > Gemmatimonadota > Gemmatimonadetes > Gemmatimonadales > Gemmatimonadaceae > RBC101. The sequence goes on from JAEUJL010000474.1 coordinate 1,192, forward strand.
GCTGCAGGAAGCTGGCGAGGCGCGCGTCCGCGATCACGACCGTGTCGGCGACCACCTCCATCTGGTCCCGCTCGGCCGAGAGCCGCGCGCGCTTGAGCGTGCGCAGGAAGAAGCGAGAGAGCCAGTCCGGGAAGTCACAACCGATGAACAGCAGGTTGCTGCTGCGCACCACGTCAAACAGGCGCCGCGGGCTCTGGTGATCGGCGTGCATCGCGACGAGGAACTCGAGGACGTCCTCGTCGCAGATCGCGTAGTCAGGCTCCACGCTCATCCGCCCGAACAGGTGATAGACCAGCGGCGGCTGCTGCGTCGTCCGCTGCCACGCGGGGTCGAGGTCGTTGGCCTGGCGTGGCGAGAACGCGAGCTGTCGCGCCCCCGAGGCCAGCGGGTGTGGGGCACTGCGCACCGCCTGGAACAGCAGGTCGTCGAAGGTGGTGGAGAGGATCAGCGGAAAGTCACTGATCTCGGCGAGCTGCTGCAGCGCGCGCGGCGGCGTGAATTGCGCGCCCGCCAGCGCCTGGTGCACCCGACGGTAGAGCTGGACGCGACGCTTGTCCGGCAGTCGAAGGAAGGCCTCGGTGAGGTCGTTGAGCGAGAAGCCGGTCCTGGTGGGCGCCGTGCCGAGCCCCAACGGCCCCGCGAGCTCGCGCCCGATCCAGTCGTGCAGGTGAATGGCGCGTCCGTCGGCGTCCGTGACCGTGAGCAGCTCGGCGCCAACCACGGGTACGACGTGGCCCGACCGGATCCTGCCGAGCAGGAGGTCAAACTCGTCCCAGGCGCCGAGGGGGTCACTCATGGCCGCGGGACGTTACCACGAGGTCGCGCAGGGCGGGAGGAGCGCCTCCACGTGCGCGCGGCGCCGGGAGGCCGGCGGGTCCGGGCGCGAACCCGCGGCGTTGGTGCGGCTCTGTTGTTTCGAGCGCAGGGAAAGGGACCCGACCCCTGGCTCAGGGCCGTGCGGCTGGTGAGCGGCGTTCCGGGTGTGCGGTCGACACTCGGCGGGCTGACGGAGCGACCAGGTGGCAGGCGTGAGTTGAGGGGTTGGGGGCCGCTACGGCGTGACGCCCCAACCCCAGGAAATGCCCGTGATCAGCCACGTTCCCTTCACCTTGTGCAACGTCATCAGCTTGTACTCGGCCTCCGGCCGTCTCCGGCTTGCCAAGCGCAGGCGTGCGAGGGCGACCGTCTCGTAGATCTCGATGCTGAGCAACTCCTCGGTGTACAGCGTGTCCCCCGCCGTCGCCACGAGCTGGAACTTGCTCTCCTGGTACGCTCCAGCCTTGTCGACGAAGCGGAATGCGCCCTGCGGGTGCATCGACTTCCGCTTGTGCTCCACACTCCCGGTGTGGTCCCCGATGTAGAAGTCGCGAATCGTCTGGAGGATCGCGTCGCGGTCAGGTGACGGAGCGGCCGGCGGCTTCGGCGCGGGATGAAAGGCCAGGATCGAAGCCAGCAGCAGGGTGTTGCGCATCGCGTTCAGCATCGGGTGCCGTCTCGTTGGTGTGTGTGCGTTTCGGTGGGTGGACCGGGACTATCGATCGCATCGCCCCTACCACGCCGGAGCGGTCGTCGGGGGTCCAGCGAGCATCTGCGGGGGCAGGGCGCGATGGCCGACCAGGGATCATCGCGGGGGCGCACGTGGCCGGCCAGTGCCATTCGTGCGACACGCACGAGCCATTGGGATCCCGGCGCACTGCGTGGCGCCCGTCGTCCGCCTGGCCACGAGCGACGACCTCCCGGGGCGCCTTGACGGCGCAACGAGCTCCGCCGATCTCTCCCCGGGTGGAGCAGCCACCTGACCGTCGCCCCAACGGGCCGGACCCGTCGACCATCCGCGAGGAGCTGGACCGGCTCCTCGCCGGCCCGCTGGCCACATCGCCCCAGCTGGGACGCTTCCTGCAATACGTCGTTGAGGAGGAGCTGGCGGGTCGCGCGGACCAGCTCAAGGAGTACACCGTCGCGGTACAGGGGCTTGGGCGTCCGGCGACCTTTGATCCTGCCAGCGATGCCGCCGTGCGGGTGGCCGCGCGCCAGCTGCGCTTCAAGCTCGCCGAGTACTACGCCCGCGAGGTTCCCGGACGCATCGCGATCGACGTGCCCAAGGGAGGATACGCGCCCGGCTACACCGAACGACCGATCCGGGATCACGCGGCTCCCCTGGCGACCGCGGACGACTCGAGTGCTGCGGCGCCGGCCGTCGTGTCCCCCAGGCTCCCGGACACGCCCGCGGTCGCGCGTCCTCGCTTCCACCGGGTGGCCGCCGGCATTGGACTGTTGGTCGTCGTGGCGCTCGGCGCCGTGACGCTGTGGCGCCAGCAACGGGTCGAGGAGCCGGCGGTCATCGCCGTCCTTCCGTTCGCGAACCTGACCGGGATCCCGGACGATGACATCCTCAGCGATGGATTGAGTGACGAGATCACGTCGGCCCTGGCCCGGGATACGGCGACGCGGATCATTGCGCGGACATCGGCGTGGAAGTTTCGCACGACACCGGTCGATGTACGCGACATCGGCCGGCAGCTTGGCGCCACCCACCTCGTGGAGGGGAGCGTGCGACGCGCGGGCGACCGCTATCGCGTCACGGTGCAGCTCAATGGCACGGCCGACGGCGTGCGGGTGTGGGCCGAGCAGTACGACCTCGAGCGGCAGTCCGCCTTTGGGGTCTACGACCGCATCGCCGGGAGCGTCCACCAGGCGATCCTCCAGCAGGTGGGGCGCGGGACGTCGCCGCTGCCCGTGCGGCGTCCGCCAGGGGATCCGCGCGTGGCGCAATGGCTCGCCGAAGGGCGCTACTTCTGGAATCAGCGAACGGACAGCGGGTACCAGCGCGCCCTCCGGGTGTTGACGGAGGCCGCGACCGCCGACCCGGACCACGCGCTGACGTGGGCGACCCTCGCCGGGGTCCGCGCCACGATGGAGATGAACCACGTCACCCCGCCCGGGGTGTCCGCCGCGCTCGCCCTGGACGCGGCCCGGAAGGCCCTCGCGCTCGACGCCACCCTCGGCGAGGCGTGGACCGTCATCGGCATGATGCGTGGGTTCCACGAGTGGCGCTGGGCGTCCGCGGACAGTGCCTTTCGCCGAGCGATTGCCTTGTCGCCCAGCCATGCGACCGCGTTCTCGTGGTACTCCAATGTCCTGACCGCGCTGAATGACGTGGACGGCGCGATCGCGCAGATCGAGGCCGCCCAGCGCCTCGATCCCCTGTCCGCCCCCATCGCGTACGGCGTGGCCCAGGCGCACTACTACGGCCGACGCTGGGACGCCGGACTCGCCGCCATCGAACGGGCCATGGCCCTCAACCCCGACAATCCGTGGGCCAGGCTCCTCAAGGGAAAGTTGCTCAAGGGAGCCGGACGCACGGCGGAGGCCCGGGCGATCTTCGCGGCCCTGGGAGATTCGGTGGAACTCGCACTGCTCGACACCAGTCGCCGGGCGCGTGAAATCCCGCGCCTCATGGCCAAGCTGACCGAGGAGGAGAAGGGACGCTCGCAGTTCTGGATGGCGACAAACTTCGCGCAGGTCGGCGCCTTCGATACGGCGTTTGCCTGGCTGGAGCGCGGATACCAGGCCAGACAGGCCGACATGTCGTCCATTCTGGCTGATCCGATGGTCGACCCGCTCAAGCCGGATCCGAGATACCGCTCCCTGGTCGCGCGGATGGGGCTCGGTGACGGTGGTGAGGGGCGCGCTAACCGTTAACAACGTTGACGGTGTGGTTGGAGCGGTCGAGGATGGCCGGATGCAGACATGGCGACGCGGGCTCGTGGGGATTGGGGTGTGGGCACTCGGGGCATGTGGTGGCGGGGCCTCAGGCGGTGGCACGACCCCGCCGCCACCCCCGCCGCCTCCGCCGCCGTCGGCGAACGTCACCCTCACGCTGATCTCCGACAATCAGGACCAGGGTGATGCGGGGCAGCTCTACGCCTTCATCGGCGATGCGCCCATCACGCGCGCGAGCATGCGGGCCAACCTGAACGAGAACGCGCCCGCGCTCCGTTATGCCCCAGGGGTCGCCCGTGCGACGGTGACGCTGCAGGTGCCGCGTGGCAAGACCGTGACGGTCATCGCCATCGAGTCCAACACCAACGGCTTCACGCCGGTGGTGTCGCCAACGCCGGTGCGCACGCGGGCCCCCGACGACTACTACGAGTTCCGCTCCTGGATCGGCGACTTTGCCTCAGCACCGGAGCCCGGCGTCGCGGTGCTCACGGCCGACCGTGACAAGACGCTCACGGCCACCTGGAGCCGTCAGGCCGGGATGGCATTCCGCCAACTGGGCTGCACGAACAAGAAGATCCAGCTCAACGGCCCCGGGCTCCTGACCTTTGGTGCCACCGTCCCGGATTCTGCGCCTGACCTGACCTCTCGTAATGCGTTCACGAGTGGTGCGCGGGCCGGCCCGCTCCAGACCGAGCACGACGACACGTACCTCTACGCGAAGCAGGGAACCACCATCACCCTGCGCGGGCACCCGGACATCCTCGAGGACCGCGCGCCGCAACGCCTGAGGTCCGGATTCATGCGATGGGACGGGTGGGCCGCGCGCTGCGGCGCCAACCTGGTCTGCCAGGTACCCATCCCGCGTGCGGACAGCGCGGCACTCGTACCGCCAATCCGGATGATCAGCGGCTTCTCGGTCACCACTCTGCCGAGCGGCAATGTGTTCGGGTGCAACTGCATTCCCGGTCAGACGAATCCGCCCTGCCAGCAGCTGCCGTGACCCACCCGTCGCGAGCAGGCGCCGTGATCCACGAGCGGCGGTAAGGGAAATCGCCACGGCGTAGCAACCCGGGGTCGTCGACGAGCGTCCAAGGAGGCACCGGCTGGTATCAGGCGCCGGCCCCCTCGACCCTCCATGCACCGCCTCCTTCTTGCTGCGACAACCGTCGTCGCCCTCGTCGTACCGTCACTGCCGGCGCAGGCACCAACCTGCGCGCTGACGCTGGATTCGCTCGACGCGAAGCTTCGACAGAACTATGCGGCGTTCCATCTCGAGGTGCGCGGCCCGCGGCGTGCTGCGTATGACACGATGCGCGCGCGGCTGTCCCGCGAGAGCCGACAGCAGGGAATCGATGGCTGCTTCCCGCTGCTGACCAGATACACGTCGTGGTTTGGTGATCCGCACCTGTTCGTCTTCCAGAACCAGGCGCCGGACTCCGCCGAACGGGCGGCGCATCGTGCGGCGGTGCAGCGTCGGGAGATCGATGTGGACGCGCTGCGTCGCGAGTGGGTCGAGCGGCGTAACGATGTCGACCCGATCGAGGGGATCTGGTACGACGGTGCGACGGAACTCGCGGTGGTACGCGCGACGCCGGAATCGCGCTCCCATTTCGTGGCCGTCCTTACCAGGGGGGATACCACCGGCTGGGATGCGGGCGACGAACGGGCGCTGTTCATCCGACGGTCCGACGGCGGCTACGACGCGACGCTGCTCACCCGCAACTTCGCGCGGCTCAAACTCGTTGCGCGGATCCATCGCGGCACCGTGCTGCGCCTCTCGCCCGGGATGTGGGGGAAGCGGTTTCCCGTTGCCCCGGCGGACAGCGGGTACCTGGATTCCGCGGACGTGCACCGTCCACGTGTGGTGGTGCGCGAGCACTCCGTCGTGGTGTCGATCCCGTCACATGATCCGCGCTACGCTTTTGCGCTGGATCGTGCGCTGCGCGCCGCCGACACGGCGATCCGGGCGCGTCCCCTCCTGATCGTGGACCTGCGCGGCAACGAGGGCGGCGGCTCGATGATGTCGCGCGCCCTGCATCCCTACATCACGACAGCCGACCAGCGGCCAACGCCGTACGACAGCGGCACGGCGGTGATGTGGTCGAGCCCCGCGCAGGTGGCGTACGCGCGACGGGCGTTCGGTCCCGACACGTCGCTCTTCGTGCGTAGCCTCGTCTCGCGCCTGGAAGCGCGGCCGGGGACTCTCGTGCCCCTGGAAGAAGCACCCGCGCGACCGATGCAGGAGCCATCGCACGCGGGCGCGTGGAAGGTCGCGGTTCTGGTGGATGGTGGGACCGTGAGCGCGGCGGAGGTGCTGGTGCTGCGGGCGCTCCGGAGCAGTCGTTCGGCCGTGATCGGCGAACCCACGGCGGGGGCGCTTGACTACCAGAGCGTCTCCATCGTGGGGCTCGGGACCGGGGACCGGCGATGGGCCCTGGGATATCCCACGATCGCCGCGCATGCCGACCTGCCTGCACGCGGGATGCGTGGGCAGGGGATCCGGCCGACGATGCCGCTCGCCTGGGCGAGTGTGCGTGACGCCTACGCGTCGGTCGAGCGACTCATGCGCTGAACGCGGCTTCCGTCGCTGCGCCGGAGCCATTCGCCGCGCGGAGCGTGCCCTTCGCCGCGTGCACGGAACGGGTTGCTCCTGAGAGGCGCAGCTTGCATGCACCTGCTCCCTGTCCGGCTCCCACCCCCATGCGGGTGAGGCCGCTCCCTTCCCACATGGTGGTCCCATGCGCCTTTCACGTCGGGCTCGCGTTCCCCTGGTCGTTCGCTCCGCTGCCATCGCCCTCGTTGCCGCCTGCGGTGGCGGCGAATCGTCCGGCCCACCGCCGGACACCACCCCTCGGGTGACGGCGGTGTCCGTTACTCCCGCGACCGTCACCCTCGCCGTGGGCGAACAGTCGCAACTCACCGCCAACGTCTCTGTCACCAACGGTGCGGCGACGACGGTCTCCTGGGCGTCGTCGGCCACGACCGTCGCCACCGTCTCGGCCTCTGGCCAGGTGGCCGCAGTGGCCGTGGGGACTGCAACCATCACCGCCACGAGCACCGTCGATGCGACCAAGTCGGCCACGGCCAACGTGACGGTCAACCCGCGCCCCGCGGTTTCGGCGGTCACGGTCACCCCCGGCACCGCGTCGGTGGCGGTTGGGGCAACGGTGGCGCTGACGGCGAACGTGACCGCTGTGGGTGGCGCTGCGACCACGGTGACGTGGACGTCGTCCGCGCCCACCGTTGCCTCGGTCAGCATCACGGGGGTCGTGACTGGTGTCGCCGTGGGATCGGCCACCATCACCGCCACGTCGACCTTTGACCCCACCAAGTCCGCGACCGTGCAGGTGACGGTCACCCCGCCGCCGCCCTCGGTGTCGTCGGTGACGGTGACCGCACCGTCCAACACACTCGTGGTCGGCACGACCCTCGCGCTGACCGCGAACGTCACGGCAGCGGGCGGCGCGCCAACCACCGTGACCTGGGCCTCCTCCAACGCCGGGGTCGCGACCGTCTCCACGACGGGCGTGGTGACCGCGGTCGCGCCGGGCAGCGTGACGGTGACGGCCACCTCAACGTTCGACAACACCCGGTCGGGTTCGGTGGCGCTCACGGTGACCCCGCCCCCCAG
>JAEUJL010000490.1 GCA_016794835.1 Gemmatimonadota bacterium
AAGGCGACGAACCAGCCGACGTTCGCGACCTCCATGTCAGGCCGCCGCCCCCTCGACCCAGGGCGGCGCATCCAGCCGCGCCCGGAGCGACTCGCCACTCAGGCGTTCCGGCTCCGCCGTCTCGCCCGACCGGCGCACCACACCGGCGATCACACGGTCGAGGGTCGCCAGCGGCGCATCGGCCTGGTGCACGACCTCGAGTTCCCACTTCCCGCGATCCGGCCCCTTCAGCACGAGGCGATATCGCGCGCAGAGGATGGCCAGTCGTTCCTGCGGGTCGCGCACGGGGAGGGTCGGCTCCGGTTCCGGCAGGGCGAGGATATCGCCTAACGCGATCGTTTCCTCCGCCTCGGCCCCGCCCACGTCGGCCAGCGCGACATCGGTGTCGACTTCCCGCTCCACGTCGCCCACGGTGGCGTCCGCCATCTCGTGCGACGGAAGGTCCGCGACGATCACCCCATCGGCGGTGACGAGAAGCGCCCGCTCGCGCTCCACGGTCGCGTCGTCCGCGGCCGCGGCCTCTGGCCACGCGGAGGCCAGGCCACTGCCCACCTCGCCAAGGTCGTCGCTCGCGACCTCATCGCCGTCGGCGACGGCGAGGGTCATGACCACCTCGTGTTCACCGGGAGTCGGAATCGCTTCCGGCGCCGCCTCCACCAGGTCGTCCAGCTCGAGCGAGGCCGTGGCATCCGGGATGGCATCAAAGCCCTGCTCGACGGCGAGCACGGCGATCCCCGATTCCACCCCACCTTGTCGCATCGCCGGGAAGAGCCGCACCTCGACGACGCGCGATTCCGGCACGCGCTCGAGGACTCCGTTGAGAAAACGCCGCGTGATGTCGTTCATCGCGCGACCCCCACGAGGGAGCGGTGGGGCGCCAGGGCGGCAGGCAAGTGCAGACGAGGAAGGATCATCGAGTCCGGTGCGTTGGGCACGCCGCAAGATATACGGGAGACACGCGGGTTCATAACGCGAGTCGTGCCACCTAGAGCAAAGTGACCGGATCACGATCCACGCTCACCCGCAGCTCATGCCGGGCCGGCACCTCGAATCGCTCAGCGAAAAAGCGCAGCACATTTGTGAGCACCCGGCCGTCGGACGACTTGAGGAGCAAGTGCCACCGGTAGCGCGATTTGATGCGCGTGATCGGGGACGGTGCCGGACCGATCACGCGGACCCCCGCGAGCTGGCGGTTTTCCACAAGACGCTGCAGCCACGAGGCGGCGGACTGGGCGACCTCGGCCACCTCCGCCTCGTCCAGCCCGCTGATCACCACGTTGGCGAGCCGCACCATCGGGGGATAGGCGGGCGCCCGCCGATCAGCCAGCTCCCGCGCCACGAAGCTGTGATAGTCGTGCGTCACGGCGCAGGTGACGGCGTGGTGCTCGGGCATCCGCGTCTGCACGATGACGTGCCCGGCCTTCACGCTGCGCCCGGCGCGCCCGGCCACCTGCGCGAGCAACTGGAACGTCCGCTCGGCCGCGCGAAAGTCAGGCAGGTTCATCCCGACGTCCGCGTCGATCACGCCGACCAGGGTCACGCCGGGGAAGTCCAGGCCCTTGGCGATCATCTGTGTGCCGAGCAGGATGTCCACCTCGCCGCGCCCCACGCGGTCGAGGATATCCGCGTGGGCCCACTTGCCGCTGGTGGTGTCCAGGTCCATGCGGGCGATCCGCGCCGTGGGGAGGCGCTCGCCTAACAAGCGCTCGACCTGCTGTGTGCCGAGCCCCTTGTGACGGACGGTCGGGGCCCGGCACCGCCGACAGGCCTCGTGGACCTCCTCGTGATGGCCGCAGTAGTGGCAGGTCAACCGCTCCGGGGCCCGGTGCAGGGTGAGCGAGATCGAACAGTTGGGGCAGGCAGCCACTTCCCCGCAGCTGGCGCACTGCAGGAACGAGGCGTAGCCGCGCCGGTTCAGCAGCAGGATCGACTGCTCGCCGCGCGCCATCCGCTCGCGCAACGCCTCCTCCAACGATTGGCAGATGACGCGACGAAACGGGTCCCGTTCCTCGGGGGCCTGTGGCGGCGCGGGCACACGCGCCCCATCCGGCACCTCGGCCGACGGGGCACGGGGACCTCGAAGGTCGACCACGGCCACCGACGGGAGGACACCCCCTCCCACCCGATCGGGGAGTGACACCAGGGTGTGTCGTCCCTCCTGGGCGTTGTGCCAGCTCTCGAGCGACGGCGTCGCGCTGCCCAGCACGACCACGGCCCCCTCGTGGCGCGCCCGCACGATGGCGACGTCGCGCGCGTGATAGCGCGGCGCCTCGGCCTGCTTGTAACTGGCCTCGTGCTCCTCGTCGACGACGATCACGCGCACGTTGGACAACGGGGCAAAGATCGCCGAGCGGGCGCCCACCGCGATCCGGCGTTCCCGTCGCTGGAGCACGCGCCAGGCATCGAGGCGCTCGCCATCCGAGAGCGCGCTGTGCAACACCGCCACCTCGTCACCAAACCACGCGCGAAAGCGCGCCACGGTCTGTGGCGTGAGGGCGATCTCCGGCACCAGGACGATGGCCGTCGCGGTCGGGTCGGCCAGGGCGCGACGCAGGACCTCGAGGTACACCAGGGTCTTCCCGCTGCCGGTCACCCCGTGCAGCAGGGTCACCGACCCGGGAGCCGCCTGTGAGATTCGGTCGATCGCCGCCTGCTGCGCTTCGGTTGGGAGATACGCGGCCCGCGGCTCGGTGGCGCGCGTGGCGAACGGGTCGCGCAACACCCCTTCCTGTTCCATCCGCACGAGCCCCCGCTCCGCCATGGCCCGCAACACGCCGTCGCCGACGCCCAGCCGCTCCTGCAGCGCGGCGGCCGTCGCCCGACCGTTGTTCGCCTCGAGATGTTCGTAGACCACGCGCTGCTTCGGCGAACGCTTGAACAGGGCGTCGCGCTCCATCAACGAGTCCAGGTGGCGGTGGAGCACCACGACGCGCTGACGCTTTCCGGCAGGCGTCGGGGCGGCCGCGGACGTGAGCTGCACGGGCAGTGCGGCGCGCAGCACGACCCCCATCGGGGCGACGTAGTGCGACGAGATCCACTGCGCCGTCGCGAGCAGCGCGGGACCCACCGCAGGGTCGGGGTCCGGCACGGCGACGATGCGCTTCCATGCGCGCTCCCCCTCGGGCACCTCGCGGGTGCCGAGGGCCACCCCCACCTCACGGCGATTCCGGAACGGCACCACGACGCGACTCCCCGGGGCAACCTCCACGCCGTCACCGGGCGGGAGGTACGAGAAGGTGCGGAACAGCGGGAGCGCGAGGGCGACGTCCACGACGCGGAGCATTACGCAAATCTACGGCGCCCCCCCGATCCGGCCGCACCGGATGCGGGCGAACCACCCGGCCCCGCGCGAGAGGCCCACGCCCCGCGTGCGTTTTCCCCCACCACCCCACTAGCTTCCGCGAGATGGCTCGCGCGCGCTCGAAGATCCCACTCGCCCGCATGTCGATCCCGGCGGCGACCCCGCTCCGACGTGCGATCGATGCCCACGGCTACGTCCTGCTGTACGACGGTGTCTGCGGGCTGTGCAACGGCTTCGTCCAGTTCATCCTGAAGCGCGACCCCGAAGGCGCCATGCGCTTCGCCACGCTGCAGGGGCCGATGGGTGACGAGGCCCGACGGCTTTTGCCGCAACTCGCGACGGTCGATTCGATGGTGCTGCTGTACAAGGATGGGGCATGGGTCCGCTCGACCGCGGCGCT
>JAEUJL010000496.1 GCA_016794835.1 Gemmatimonadota bacterium
AATCCCTCGGGGAAGGCTGCGGCAATGTCCGCTGGCATCGAGCAGACCACGGTGTCCGGCCCCGCCCGTCGCATCACCGCATCGGCCGCCAGCGCGATCGCGGCTGCCGTACCCAGCGGGCGCGGCTCCACCAGGACGTTCATCGGGGGCACCCCGGGAATCGCGCTCCGGATGGGTGCCTCGATGTCGGCGCTCGTGATGACGAGCACGCGCTCCGGTGGGATTAGCGGCGCCAGCCGGTCGATGCACTCCGCAATCATTGGAGCATCGCCCACCAGGCGCAGGAGCTGCTTGGGCCTCCGGGGTCCGGAAAGCGGCCAGAACCGTGATCCGATCCCGCCGGCGAGCACCACGGCCCACATCGCCGCGTTGGCCTCGAGGAGGTCCGGCCCGGCGGCGAGGACCCCGGTCAGCACGCCGAGGCCCCCCACGGGGGGCGTCAGGACCGGGGGGGTAGGTCGATAGCTCATGCCGCCGCGTGGACCGAACTCATCCCGCCAATCTGGATGCACCGGGTGCCAAAGGCCACACCCCGGGTTAGTCTGGGGTGATGCCCCTCCCTCACGTGCCCTCGCCGCGTGCGCTGGACCAGCTGGACGTCGCGGCCATCGTCCGGGACCCCGAGCGCAAGCAGGCGTTCGTGACGCCGATGTTCGAGCATATCGCGCCGCGGTACGATGCCTTCACCCGGTGGTTCTCGTTTGGGATGGACGCGGCGTGGAAACGCGAGTTGCTCGCGCTGGTCACCGGGCAACCGGCGCGCGTGGCGGACCTGGCCTGCGGCACGGGCGACCTGGCCCTCGCGGTCGCCGCGGCCCATCCGGGCGCGGCGGTCGTCGGCATCGACGCGGCCACGGGGATGATCGAGCGGGCGCGCACGCGCGCGGGCTCCCGCCCGGGGGTGACGTTCGAGGTCGGGGACCTCACGGCCCTGGATCTCCCGGACGCCTCCCTCGACGCGATCACCGCCGGCTACGCCTATCGCAACGTGCCCACGTTGCCGCCGGCCCTGCAGGAGGCGCACCGGGTGCTGCGCCCCGGCGGCATGCTGTACACGCTCGACTTCTATCGCCCCGCGGCGCGGGCCTGGCGTCGCGCCTTCCTCACCTACCTGCATGTTGCCGGCAGTGCGTTTGGCTGGTGGTGGCACCGGGCCCCGGTGATCTATGCCTACATCGCGACGTCCATCGACGCCTGGGTCACGGTGGCGGAGTGGGAAGCCGCGCTGGCCCGCACCGGGTTCGCGGTCACGGACCGGCGGGTGCACCTGCTCGGCGGGGTCGCCGTGCATGCGGCACGGCGTCTCTAGGGTGCCGCCCCGGCGCCCTTCGCCAGCCCACGCGTGATCGCCCCGAAGAGCACCTGCTCATCGAGGATCGGCTTCGTCAGGTAGTCGTCGAAACCTGCGGCGAGGAACCGCTCGCGGTCCCCGGCCATCGCATGCGCCGTGACGGCGATGACCGGGAGGCGGGCCAGGCGCGCATCCGCGCGCAGGCGCCGCAGGGTCTCGACCCCATCGATCCCCGGGAGCGAGATGTCGAGCAGGACCAGGTCCGGGATCGAGGCCGCCATCCCCGTCAGCGCGTCGAACCCCGTCTCGTATTCATCGCAGGTGTAGGTCCCCTCAAGGAGCGCCACCGCCAGCAAGCGGTTGTCCGGGTTGTCCTCGACGACGGCGATGCGCCTCATCCCTGCGCTCCCGCGGACCGGCAAGCCGCCAACTGCTCGAGGGTCGCTGCGAACGCCGCCTGGAGGCGAGTCACCAGGGCGGCCAGTCCCTCGGCGTCGAGGGTGGCCGCCTCCTTCTCCAGGGATGCGGCGAGGTCCCGGAAGGCCGTCGCGCCGACTTGCGCGGCACTCCCCTTCATGGCGTGACCGATGCGCGAGATTTGGTGGGCATCCCCGGCCTGCACGAACCCATCCAGCTTGGCGAAGCGGTCGCGCGCCGAGGACTCGAACATCGTGACGATCTTGTCGACCAGCGTGCGCCCGCCCAGGCGTTCGATCATGCCGATGGCCTCGTGCATCTCCGCGGGAATCGTCGTGGGGATCGTCATGGGACCAGGACCTCGGGGGCAGGGTGATGGTGGGTGGGGCGCAAGGATTCGCGCGCGGCGGCCAGGTCCCGCGTGTGCAGGAGATTCCCGGCCACGGGGAGGTGAAGGCTGAAGGTCGTCCCTACCCCCACCGTGCTCGTCACGGTGAGGTGGGTATCGAGGAGCGCGCACAATTGCCGGCAGATCGCGAGGCCCAGCCCCGTGCCGCCGTGGGTCCGGGCCGTCGAGTTGTCGGCCTGCTCAAACGGTTCGAAGATGGCCTCGAGCCGGTCGGCGGCGATCCCCACACCAGAGTCGACCACATCGATCCGCGCCGGCGCCCCATGTTCGTTCAGCGCCACGCGCACGACGACCCGTCCCTGCGGCGTGAACTTGAGGGCGTTCGAGACGAGGTTGACCAGCACCTGCCGCAGGCGCATTCCGTCGGTGGAGACCAGGAGGGGGCCCGGCGGGACGTCGGCCTCGAGGGTCACACCCGCCGCGACATGCGTCGCATGCAGCTCGATCACCTCCTGCACCACCGGAGCCAGGTCGGTGTCGCACAGCTCCACGACCACCTTCCCCGCCTCGATGCGTGAGAGGTCGAGAATGTCGTTGATGATCGCCAGCAGGTGGCGCCCCCCGCGGTTGATGCGCTCGAGGTACGTCCGGTGGCTGCCGGCGAGTTCCTGCTTGTTGCGCAACATCAGGTCCGAGAACCCGATGATGGCGTTCAGCGGGGTCCGCAGTTCGTGACTCATGCTGGCCAGGAAGGCGCTCTTGGCCCGGTTGGCCTCGCCGGCGCGGACCAGGGCGACCGCCAACTGGTCCGCCATCGCCTGCCGCGCCGCCATGTCCGCCTCGAGTTGGGATTGCGCGGCACGCAGGTTGGCGGCCACATCCACCAGGCGTCGCTCGGTCATGGCCGCCCGCGCCAGCTGGCGGTCCCGGTCCTCGACGGTCGTCGGGCGGTTGGCCCGGCGTGTGAGCCGTCGCGCCGTGCGCGTCCACGCGGCGTGGTGCCAGACGGCGCTTGCCGCTCCGGCCAGTGCGGCCGCCAGCCCCCCCACCCGCAGGTCGCCCATCACCCCGGCGCACGCCAGGCCGCCGAGCCCGATCGCCCCACCGGCACGCCACAGCCGCGCCCTCAGGAGGCGGGCGGCGCGCTGGTAGCTAAACCGATGATCTGCCGGTCGTTGGGTTCTGGACATTTCGGGAGGGACCGCCCCACACCCCAAGGGTTCCCTTGGAGTATCGGCGTGGCCTCACCCTGCCTGCAGTGTAGCTCCCACCGCGTCACGGGGTGGGCACCCCGAGCGCGACCGCGAGCTTGCCCAGCGCCGAGAACCGCTTGGCCTCGAGGGCGATCCGCCGGGCCTCCTCATCCAGCACCAGGCGCTCCCGGGCCGTGACCAGGAACACGGTGCTCTCGCCCACCACGAACTTGCGGTCCTCGCCTTCGCGCAGGCGGCGCGCCTGCTCCACCACGTCCCGCTGCAGCACCAGAAGCTCTTCCAGCGCACTCCACTCGTTGAGGGCCACCTCGATGGCCACACCAACCCCCCGCGCGGCCAGGGTCCGCTCCGAGACCAGCTGGTCGAGCCGGGCAGAGGTGGCCATCAGGTTGCCACGCTCGCGACGCCAGAACAGCGGCACGGAGGCCGCGACCCCCGCCTTCGCGTCGGAGCTCACAGCGCCGGGCGCCGCGCCCGGCTCCGCCAACGTGGTGACCGTCGCGGACACGTCTGGCGTCACCGCCCGCTGCAACGCCAGCCGACGCATGGCCTCCTGTTCACGCACCTTCGCGATGGCTTTGCGCAGCTCCGGATGATCGCGCGCCGCCGCCACCAAGCCCGGCGCATCCACCCGACCTTCCAGCAGGGGCGCAAGTTCGGCGCCGCCCGGCCGCGTGCCCTCCGCGAGTTGCATCGGCTGGTCGCGGTCATCCCACAGGAGGCCCTCGACCACCACGGCGGCGTTCTGGCGTGCCAACTGCGCCTCACGCCGGGCCAGCTGGCGGCGTGCCACCTCGAGCGTCGCCTCGATGGTGTCAATCGCGGCGGCATCGCCTTGTTGGACCCGCTCGCGCAGGGCCGTCAGGCGAATCGTGGCCAGGCGGACCCCCTCTTCCGCCACGAGGAGCCGCTGGTGGCCTTCGTACCAGGTGGCATATGCGTCGGCCGCGGTCGACAGGAGCTTGTTCACCAGCGCGTCCCGCTCTCCGGCCGCGACGTCCCGCATGGCGCGCGCCTGGGCCAGCGCCACCCGACGTTCATCGGTGACGAGTCGCTGGCCGATCGGCATCGAGAGCCCCGCCGTCACCAGGCCGTTGCGCGGCGTGCCACGATCCGGCGCGGCAAACGGCCCACGCGCGCGCTCAAACCCCACCTTCACGTCGACCCCCAGCTGGGTGGGAATGCTCAGCTGCAGGTCCAGGTAGTCAAAGTATGCCTTGCCGGCGAGCGCCTTGCGGTCCCACTGGGCACTCACCCGCGGATCGAAGGCCCCACGCGCCGCCCGCTCCCGCCCCATGGCCAGGGTGTCGAGCAGGCGCGCTTGCCGGACAATCGGATGCGCGGTCGCCACCCGGCGCTGGAACTCGGCGAAGGACAGGATCGACGAGTCGGCGGCGGCGACCTGCAGCAGGACGGCGAGACCGATCATCATTTGACCGGCTTCGCCGCCGCAGTGGGCGGCAGGTTGACGGCTGGCGGAAAGCCATTGAGCCGTCGCCAGACCTCGTAGCCCACCCGCACTTCGTCCAGCATGGTCCACCCCAGGACCCCCGAGCCGACCCGGAGCTCCTTGGGCCACGCCTCGTCGCGCGGATCCGGCACGACCAGCACCCGATAGGAGCCGTCCGCCGCGTTGACGTAGTCGACCACGCGGATCTCGCCACCAAAGGTCCCGACGGCGACGCTGGGCCAACCGGAGAACTGCAGGGCGGGCCAACCGTCGAACTGCAGGCGCACCTTGCGCCCCGGGGAGAGCAGCGGGACGTCCATCGGCCGCACGTACAGCTCCACCGCGACCTGTGGGTCGGCGGGCATCACCGTCACCACCGGTTCTCCCTCCTTGACGGTCTCGCCGACACCCGAGCGGATGGCGCGCACCACGTAGCCATCCTGCGGCGCCACGATGCGGTACATCTCGTTCCGCAGGGCGAGCGACGCGTGGGTACTGCGCAGCTTCGCCACGTCGGCCTCCCCTTCCCCGATCTCGGCGACGGTCGCGCTGCGCTCGGACACCGCCTTGGCGTACTTGTCCGCGTAGTCCGCATCCACGGCGGACACCTCCAGCCTCGCATTCGTGAGCGACTGGCGCTTCTCCACGAGGCGCGCGTTCATGGCCTGCGCCTTGACCTGGTGGGCTTCCAGGTCCACGCGGGACTTGAGCCCGTCGTCGAACAGGGCGCGATTGCGCTCGAGCTGGCGCGCCGCCACCACCGAGTCCAGCTCCGCGGCGACGACCGACGCCTCGGCCTCGGCGATCCGGTTCCTCGCCTGGCCCACATTGAGTTCCCGCGCACGGGTAAGTGCTTCGAGCTGCTGGGTCAGCGCCGCCACCTTCGCGCGCTTGGCGTCGATGGCCGTGGCCTTGCCATCCACCTGCGCCAGGGTGCGCTCGACCACCCGTGGATCGAGGAAGCTCTCCTTCACCTCGGAGAGGGTGAGCAGGAGCTGCCCTTTCCGGACGCGCTCACCTTCGGCCACATGCCACGACTCGATCCGCCCCGCGATGAGCGCCGGCACGACCTGCGGACGGTCCTGGGGTCGCAGGGCCGTGACCGCCCCACGCCCTTGCACGTTCTGCTGCCACGGCAGGAAGGCAATGCCCACGGCCACGCCCAGCATGACGAGGAGGATCCGGCCGATGCGCCAATGCCGCTCGTGCGCGCGGTGGAGCTGCGCGGACGGGAGCCGCGGGACCATGAGATCGCCGCCGCTCATGCCCGCACCGCCAGCGCCTGGCACCAGGAATCCTCGGCGAGCATCGTGCGTGTGGGCCCGCTCACCGCCGGTTGTCCCGGCGCGAGCCTGATGATCCGATCCGTGGCCGCCAGCACGTCCCGCTGGACCGACCCGACGAGGCTGGTCCACTCACTCCGCGCCGGAAACAGCACCGGGAACAGCGCGCCACGATCCGACGGATCGAGCTGGTCCAGCGCGCCGTCCACCACGAGCAGCCGCGGACGCGTCACGAGGGCCCGCACCACCTGCAACCGCACCACCACACCGCGTGACAGGGCCCGCCCGCCCGCGCGGACCTGTGTCCGGAGCCCGTCCGGCAGTGCTGCGACCCAGCCCCCCAGGCCCACATGATCCAGAAGCGTGAGGACCTCCTCAGCGGTAACCTGTGGACGCCCGATGGCGAGGTTGTCCCACAGCGACCCGTCGAAGAGATCAGGATCCGCGCCCACCCACCCGATCAGCCCTCGCGCCCCGGCCGGTTCGAGGTCACGCCAGGACACCCCGTTGAGGGTCACCACCCCCTCATACGACGGGAGGATGCCCGCGACCATGCCCAGCAAGGTGGAGACCCCGCTGCCGCGCGGCCCGGTGACGCCCACGCGCTCGCACGCTCCCACCGCGAGGGAGGTCTCATGCAGCGCCGGCGCCGTGGCCCCCTCGTACTGGAACCGTGCACCATGCAGGCTGATCGCCACCCCAGGCCGAGCCGGGTCGCCCACCGGGGAGATGCCGTCCTCGCCCTCCGTCGGAAGGCTCGCGGCGTGGCCCGCCTTCTCGAGGGCCGTGAGGATGTCGTAGACGTCCGACAAGCCGAGGATGAGCTTCTCGACCGCCAGCAGCACCGTCACGATCACGATCTCGGAGGCGACGAATTGCCCCAGCGTGATCTGGCGATTGACCACCAGCAGGCTGCCGAGGACGAGGAGGCCGGCCGTGATGAGGGTCTTGAAGCCGACAAAGGCGACGGATTGCCTGACGAGGACCTTGAAGTGCTCCGCACGATACCCGAGGTAGGCGCTCACTTCCTCCTCCATGCGCTGCTCGGGCAGGGCCGTGCGGCCGGCAAAGCGGAAGGTGCGCGACGTGCGCGCGAGCTCCTCGAGCCAGTGGGCGACCCGGTACTTGTAGCGGGACTCGCCCAGGCTGGTCTGCCATCCCCGCGGCGCCGTGAGGCGAAAGACGAGGACCAGCCCGCCGAGGAGCAGCACCCCAAACAGTGAGAAGTAGGGGTGATAGAAGGTGAGCAGGAGCAGGCCAAGCACGACCTGCAGCCCGGCGGCGACCCAGTCGGTGAGGAGCTTCGCGAGGCTCTTCTGCACCGTCTTGATCTCGAAGAAGCGGTTCATGGACTCCGCGAGGTCCATGTCCCCGAGGCGGTCGAGCCGGACCTGGCGGAGCCGGCCGGTGAGGTCGAAGGCCAGGCGGGCGAACACGCGCTGCTGGACGGTTTCCACCACGTGCAGCTGCTGGAGCTGCAGGGCCCCGTTGGCCAGCGTCCCCAATACCACAAAAGCGACGAGCAGCACGACCGGCTGCAGGATCAGGCCGCCAGACACCAGGCCGACGATGGCTTGGACGCCCAGGGGAAGGGTCAATCCGAACAAACCGGCAAGTGCCGCATAGCCGTAGACGGCGATGACGAGCGGCCGTTCCTGGGCGAGCAGGCGCCAGAGCCGCGAGAGCGGCGAAACAGCGGCCCCTCCGGTCGCGTGGTCCGCGTTGGAGGGAGAAAACGGTGAGGCGTGAGCGGGAGTCACAGGCGAGATGGTTGTGCGACGTGCCAGGTGGCACGCGGGGAACCCTAGCCGGTCACAGTTACATCGACAATTTGTACTATTAGCGGCAAGTCATACAGTTTCTGTATTTGTTTGCCCCTGCGTCTGACCTGACGAGGAGGCCGGCAGGAAGATCGAGAAGGTGCTGCCGACGCCCACCTCACTGCGGACCGACAGCGTCCCGCCATGGGCGAGCACGATCCCCCGGGCAATCGCCAGCCCAAGCCCGGTCCCGGCGGTCCGTGAGGCCCGCCGCGCGTGCCAGAAGCGGTCGAAGATGTGTGGCAACGACTCCGTCGGGATGCCCATGCCGGTGTCCTCCACCTCGATGCGAAGCCCCCCCGGGGCCACGCTGCTCCGCACGGTCACCCGGCCATCGCGTTCCGTGAACTTGATCGCGTTCCCCACGAGGTTGGCGAGGACCTGTTCCATCCGGAGCGCGTCCAGCTCAACAGTCGGCAAGCCTGCCGCCGTGTCGAAGGTCAGTGCGATCCCTCGCTCGGCTGCCGGCTCGGACATCATGGTACGCACGCCACGGATCACACTGTCAATCGACACCACCTCCGTGGTGATGCGCAGGTGACCGGACTCGATGGTCGCGGCATCCAGCAGGTCCTGGATCAGCCGTTGCATGGCCGCGACCGACTCCAGGATCGCGCCGGCCACCTCCGCCCGCGCGGTGGGCGTCGCGGGCTCGTGCTCCGCCAGCACGCGCGCACACATGCTGATCGCCGACAGCGGGTTGCGCAGGTCGTGGGAGACAATGCCCAGCAGCTCATCGCGCATCTGCGAGGCCCGGCGCTCGTCACGGTACAGGGCAGCGTTGTCGATCGCGCCGGAGACCTGGTCGGCCATGCTGTGGGCCAGGGCGACCTCGTCATCGCCACACACCCGGTGGCGATCCGTCGACACCAGCGAGATCGCACCGTACACGCGCCCGCGGGCGCGTAGCGGCATCGTGATGGTCGCCACCACACCGAGGGCGTCGACCGCAGCCCGGATCGCGGGATCGACCCCGGCGGGCGCCTCGGGGACGCCGCGTCGCACCCCGCCAGTCGCGCCGGCCAGGACGCTGGCCACCGGGAAGGGCCAGTCCGTCGCGGCCGGCAGGCGGCCCGCCAGGGCGCGGAGGACACGGGTTCGCCCCGGGTCATCGTGGACGCTGGTCAACCGGCGCACCTCGCCGCTGCCTTCCAGGATGTCGATCACCGCACAATCGCACAGGTACGGCACCGCGGCATGGCACGCGGCGATCAGCGTCTCCTCGTAGTCGAGCGTGGCATTGAGGTCGTTGCCGGCGCGTGCGAGGAAGCGGGCGGACTCCTCGGCGCGGAGTCGCGTCGTGATGTCGCGCAGCACGACGTTGTACAGCCGGACCCCATCGACCTCCAACTTGGAGATGGATGCTTCCGCCGGAAACTCGGTGCCGTCCCGCTTGAGCCCGAAGATCTGGCGGCGTTCGCCCATCCGGCGCGCGACGTCGGCGCCGGACCCGAACGACTGCACGTGGCGCGCGTGGGCCACGCGGTGCCGATCGGGGAGCAGGCGTTCGAGGGGCTGCCCGAGCATCACATCCGCCGGGTAGCCGAACATCGCTTCGGCACCGTGGTTGTAGTGCACGATGCGCTGTTCCTCATCCACCGAGATGATCGCGTCGGCGGCAATCAGGAGGATCCCCTGGAAGGTCCGCTCCGACCGCTGCAGCTCACTGGTCGCACGCCGGAGTCGCTGGAGGGCGTTGAAGGCGAAGCCGGTCCCCCCGATACCCACTACGACCGCGCCGAGGAACAGCGCAATGGACCCCCGCTGCAGGTTCCACCCCTGCTCCAGCTCCAGTCGCACCACGGTGACCACCAGCAGCAGGAGCACGACCCCCCATGCCCCGGCAGCAAGCGAGAGGGCGATTCGCCAGCGGCGCGAGGGATCGTCGGGTGAGCTTTCGGGTCGTTCGGTGATGTCTACGCCTCCTGCAGAAGCCCCAAGCGAAGGGCAAACTGCACGTAATGCGCACGATGCGACAGCCCGAGCTTCTCGTTGATCCGCTGCTTGTAGGTGTCGACCGTCTTCGGGCTGATGAACAAACGCTCACCAATCTCGGGAGCCGAGTAGCCCTGTGCGGTCAGCCGAAGCACGTCTCGTTCCCGCTCCGTCAACCGGGCATACCGATCCTTGTCGGCATCCTGCGGATCCTTGCGCGTGAGCCCCTTGGCCAGCACGCGGGCCGCCGAGGGTCGCACAAACAGGTCCCCATTGGCCACCGCACGCACGGCATCCACGAGTTCACGATCGGCGGCGCTCTTCACGAGGTATCCCGCCGCCCCTGCCTCGAGCAGCGGCACCAGGAACTCTTCCTCCGGATGCATTGTGAGGATGAGGACGCGCGTGTCTTCCCCCTTGGCGACTATCTCCTTCGTCGCGGTCGCGCCGTCCATCCCCGTCATGGAGAGGTCCATGACCACGACGTCGGGATGAAAGCGATCCACCAGGGCGATCGCCTCCTTGCCGTCCCTCGCCTCCCCCACGACATCGATGTCGCGCGCGGTACCCAGGACGGCCTTGAGCCCGGCCCGGACCACGGTGTGGTCGTCTGCCAGCACGACGCGAATGAGGTCTGACTTCATGATGACTCCTGTTGGGGTGGGTCGCCAATCGACCCGATGGCGATCGGGACCTCGAGACGTAAACGCCGACGGTCGCCCTCTCGCTGCGCATCGAGCGACCCGCCGAGCAACTCGGCGCGCGCCCGCAGCACTTCGATAGACTCCGGCTCGGTCGCACCCGCGATCGGTGCGGCCCGTTCGCGCGCATCGACCACGTCAAGCACCAGGCGATCCGCAGCCAGCCGGACCGTCAGGTCAAGCCCCGGACACCGCTCCAGGGCCGCAAATCGGAGCGCCGCGCGCGCCGTCCGGTACACCAGGGCGCTTGCCGCCGGGTCGGCCACCACGGCCGCGCCCGGCGCCTCGAAGATCAGGTGCGCCTCGGTGTGTGTGTTGTGCTCCCGGACGAGGTGCTGAAGGGCGCCCTGCAGTCCTTCATTGGCCTGCCACCGGGGATTGGCCTCATGGGACAGCGCCTTCACCTCGTCCAGGACGCCCGCAGCGATCCGCCGGACGCCGTCCACCCGATCGAGGACACGAGCGTCCGTCGTCACGGTGGAAAGCGCACGCAATTCCAGCAACAGTGCCGCCATGGACTGCGCCGTCGAGTCGAAGAGCTCGCGCGCGATCTGGCCTTGCTCGTCCTCCATGTGGCGCACCACCTGGGCCGCCAACGCGCGGTAACGCGTACGGTCACGGCGGACCGACTCAAACAGCCGGTCGACATTCCGTTCCAATCGCACCATGTCATGGTCCGACCACTTCGAGGCGCGCACACGCACTAAGTCGTCGCCCTTCGTGAAGCTATCCACCGCCACCCGCACCTGGTCAATCGGAAGCCAGGCAAACGCGACGAGGGCGAGGTGAACGACAACCGTCGCCAACGTCACCACCAGAACCAACGAGAATGCGTACCGCGGCAAGGCCGCCTGCCGGAGGTTCCACCAGGTCAGCAGGAGGACGGTCGTGAGCAGCGGCAACGACGCCCCGCCCACCTTGACCATCAGGGGAGCGCGGCGGAGGGCATCAAGCAAGCCGTCACCGCGGCCCAGCGGATCACCGCGGCCGGATTCCTCCCGACGGATCGCCGTCGTCACCGGGCGAATCGCCCGCGGCGTGACCACGGCATGCATTGTGGCTGACACTGTGGCTCCCTCATTCAGAAAGGGTACGACCGCACGAGACGTGGCACCGTCGGGCACACCTGACCAAAGCGTAAGGAAATACCTTACACCCCATCACCGGTGCCCCGCTCAGGGGGCACCGGAAACGCACGCCGCTCGCGGAGTTGCCTCCGTTCGCGGACTCGCCGCCCCCTCAGCGAACGAGCGTCAGAATCGTTTGACCTGAACCGTGCGCGATCCGTAGCACCGCGTCCCTACCGTGTCCGTCCGTGAGCACATCCACCGCTGTCACACCCGTGACACCCCGCGTGAAGTGCCGAGTCGTATCCTGTTCTCCCAACATGAGTTCAACGCGCTGGTCATGGTGATCCCAGGATGCGCCGAGGAATGGGTATCCCCGGTGCACGGTCTGGGCGCCAAGGTCCGGATCGTCGACCTCCAGGGTCGCATCCCGACCCGCATTCCTGCGCGTAAAGTCCGTCAATCGCGTGGCCCACTCCTCGTGCGACCCCGATCCCGCTTGCGGGGTAGCGGCTCCCGCGGGCACGCCGAGCACCATCACCTGCGCACCACGCACCAAGCCGGTCGCCGTCGATCCGACGAGCATGCGGTCGACGAATCCGGCACCCCGACTGCCGGTCACGATGGCATCTACGTGGGCACTCCGAGCGAAGTCCAGTAGGACCCGCGAGGGTTTGCCCGTCAGGGTGATCGTCTCGAGGGTCATGTGCGCGGGCACCTGCAGCTCGGCGCGAACCTTCTGGAACGCGGGCTCGACCCCACCCTGATACTCCGACATCCAGGCCGCGTAGGCCTCGGGTTGGAGCTCGAGGCGCGGCGCGACGTGCGCGAGGTAGAGAATGCTGATCCCGGGGAAGGTGGCGATGGCGGTCTTGGCCGCCAGCACACTCGTCGGGCTGAAGTCCATGGCCACGATCACGCGCGTCGGCAGCGCCTGCGCCTGCGTCGGGACGGCAAGGACCGGCACCGGCGACTGCCGCAGGATGTGCAACGCGGTTTCGCCGCCGAAGAGCCGATCGAGCAGGTCATGGTGGCCAAGCCCGACGACGATCGCGCGCGCCCCGACCTCCCTGGCATAGGCGGCAACGCGCGACGCCGGATCACCGCTCCGCACCTCGACGGTGACCTCCGCCTCCCCACCCATGAGCTCGCGAAGCTGGGCGCGCACCCGGGTCATGAGGGCGTCGCGTCGCTGCTGTTCGGTCTCGATCGGAGGGAGCAGGACGCCGTAGTCGGCGGCAACGAGCGGAGCCGGCGGCAGGACCGTGACGACGTGCATCGTCCCGCGGCCGTGCGCCACCAGTTGCGCCCCCAGGCGCACCGCGGCATCGGCCGACGTGGTGCCATCGCTGGCGACCACGATGGGCCCGTCTCCCCTGGGCGCGATTCCACGCGCGTCGACTGCTGTACCTGCACCAGCGAACGGAGCTGTCGTTGTGAGGGACATAGGGCCTCCCGGTCCTGCGCATCGCGCCATTGCGATGCCTTGGCGGAAGTGTCGCACTCACGGCGCCCCTCGTCTGTCAGCGCGCTACCACGCGACTCGTCAGGCGGTGCAATCCGGCCTGTCGGGCGATCCCCGACTAGAACGAGAGCCGATACAACAGGTTCACGTTGCGACCTGGCTCGGGCATGATCTCCTTGATGCGCGAGAGGTGATCGCGGTACGGGCGATCGAACAGGTTGTCGACGCGCAGCGTGATGGTGTGCAGCCGGCTCCCGACGAGCCTCCGCCAGCCGACGTTCGTCCCTACCACGGCATAGCCTGCGGTGCGCGTCTCGAAGTCCCCCAGTCGCTCCTGCGAGCCCGCCCAGCGCATGGTCAGGCCACCAAACGCGGTGGGCTGGTCGTAGCGGATCCCGACGTTCCCGCTCAGCGGGGGAATGAACGGCGGGTGGGTGGACGCCGGGACGAACGTGGTGTCCTGGTCGTTGATGACCGGGATGGGCGCGCGGGCCGAGGTGAAGCGAGCGCGCACGATGGAGGTGGTGGCGTCCACGACCCATCGCCGCGTGAGCGCGAGCTCGAGCTGCCCCTCGGCGCCGGAGAAGAGCGCGTCCTCGTTGGTGTACTGAAAACGCGGCCGTGCGCCCTGGGAGCCGAGTTCGGCGCGCCCGCGGCTCGAGGGGAAGATGAAGTTGTCCAGGCGGTTCCTGAAGACACTCACCTCGGCCCGGAGGTGTTCGCGATCGAGGCGGACGAAGGCATCGACCCCGAGCCCCGTCTCCTGGCGCAAGCGCGGGTCCCCGACGTCAAAGGAGTTGGCGGCGAGGTGTGGTCCGTTCGAGTAGAGCTCGTTGAAGTCCGGCGTGCGATAGGCGCGATTGAGGCTCACGCCGAGATGGAGGACTTCGCGCAAGTCATACAGTGCGCCCACGGAGCCCGACACGGCACCGAAGCTCCTGGGTTCGACCGGAATGCGCTCACCGCCGACGAAGATGAAGGTCCGGCGCCGCGGGGTGTACGACGCGTAGTCGTAGCGGAGCCCGCCCTGGAAGGCGAGGTCGCCGACCTTCACTTCCTCGATGGCAAAGCCGGCGAGCGTCTGGTCGCCGGTGGATGGAGTCCGCAGCGTGCCACCGGTGACGATGTCCCGATACTGGGCACGCACCCCGATCGCGCCGGAGGCAAAGGGTCCCGCCGCCTCGTGCCGGGCGACGACCTCCCCCACCGACTGGAACTGGTCGAATCGCGTGGCGATGCTGCCGCCCGCCTCGATCTCCTGGTGGTCGTACTGCGTGATCGTCGCCGTGGAGCGAATCGACGTGAAGGGCCCGGTCCGGCGGGTGCGCTCGGCCTCGGCGCGCACCGTATGGCGGCGCATGCGGATGTCGACGCCCTGTTCATGCCCCCCGATGAACCCGCCCGGAATTCCGTAGTTTGACCCGTAGAAACGATACGACGCGCCGAGATGGCCGGCCGTCCCGGCCCACGCGACGGCCCCGGCCCCATTGGCCGTCTGCGCCTGGGTGTTGACCAGGGCGCCGAGCGGGGTCCTGATGTCCCCGGAGCGCCGCCAGGACGCCTCGCCACGCAGGGCCAGGGGACCCACGCGCTGCGCGGCATATCCACCAAAGGTCGTCCCCCGGCTGACCGAGGCGCCCTCGAACGACAGGGCGCCATGCATCTGGTCGGGGACGGTGGTGGGGATCTCCTCGCGCACCACGTTGACCACGCCACCTAACGCTGAACTGCCGTAGAGGAGCGACATGGGACCGCGCACCACCTCGATCTGCTTGGCGGTGGACGGCTCGATGGCCACGGCATGGTCCCCGGACAGGGACGAGAGGTCCCCGGAGCGCTGGCCGTCCTCGAGCATGAGGATGCGGTCGCCCCCGAGCCCCCGGATCACGGGGCGGGCGGTCGTTGGCCCCATCGACGTGACGGAGACGCCAGGCTGGTTCTGGAGGACGCCGGCCACGGTCGCCGCACTTTGTCGGTCCAGGGCCGCGCCGCTCACGACCGAGGTCGAGCTCAGCACTTCGCGACTGCTGCGCTCCCCGGCCGATGCGGTCACGACCGTCTGCGCGAGTTGCAGGGCAGCCGCCTCCAGGGCGACATCGAGGACGGTCGTCTGTGAGCCGGTGACCACGAGGGGGACGGTGCGCGGACGGTAGCCCACACGCTGCACGCTCAAGGAGTACCGGCCGGCCGGCACGCCAATGATCTCGTACTCGCCATCCTCGTGGGAGACATCGATCCGGCGCAGCTCCACCAGGCGGACGGTGGTTGCCGGAATGGGGCGCCCGTCGGCCGCATCGGTGATGCGTCCGCGAACCCCACCAACTCCCTGGGCGCCCGCCGCCGTTGCCACGACGATACCGAGCACCGACACCAGCTTGATCATGAAGGCCTCTTGCCGACGCCCCCGTTGTCAGGATGAACCCGGGGTCGCTGCACGATAATCGCGAGGATGGCGCGGGGCCCACTCGTTTCCAACGAACGGGCGGCCGCACCCGGTGATACGCCCGGCGTGCGGCCTTTGTTCGTGCCGGGGCGACCTATTTCACGAAGACCATCTGTTTCACGGTCAGCCGATGTTCGGCGACGGCCCGGAGGATGTCCGTTGCCGAGAGGATCCCGACGAAGCCGGTATCATCGGTGACGATCGCCCGCTGGACCCCGGCGGCGAGGAGCCGCTGGGCCGCATTCGACACCTCGAGGTCCGCCGGCAGGGTGCACACGGTGCGTGCCATCGCCTCCGCGACGTTGTGACTGTCGAGGAAGCTCATCGCCCGTCCCTGGGTGGCGACCCGCTCGACGACGTCCTCATCCCGACCGGTCCAGAGGTCCGTGAAGTAGCTGGAGGACCACTCGTCGCCCTCCTGCCACTCCTCCACGTCCTCGTCTTCGGCCTCCTCGGGCTCGTTGCCGGCGACCGACTCGAACTCCAGCAGGTCCGGCGCGGACAGCACGCCGACCACCCGGCCGTTGTCGACCACCGGGGCCCCCTGGATGCGGCAGGTGACCAAGGTGTCAATCGCCTGCCGGAGCGATTGCTCCGGCGAAAGGGTCACCACGTTTGGGGTCATGATGTCCTTGACGCGAAGCATGGGTCCTCCTGAAGGGTGCCCTGTCATGGTAGGCCGGCCCGGGCACCCCCGCAGTCAGCGATCGCGGAGCGCGGCTGTCAGGGAACGGCCGATGCCTAACGTGAGCCGCGCGGATCCTTGATGTGGCACCGGGCACACATGGCCATGGCCTTGCGTCCCAGGCGCTCGGCGTCGAAGTCGCGTCCGTGGGGATTCACGCCCCAGCCCGTGGTGGCATGGCAGCGCATGCACGTGGCTTGCGTGTGGCACGTGGTGCAGCTGGCCAGCTCAAGGCGCGCGGCCCGGCCATGCTGCAGGAGCCACTGGGGCTGCGCGTTGTGGTACACTGCGGCATTGCGCCCGGCGGCCTGGAGCCCGGACGCGCGATGGCAGTCCCGGCAGAACACCTCGGTGTTGTGGCACGACGCGCACTCGCGATCCCGGGCGTAGGTCGGCGCCGCATGCCCCGCCACGAAGTTGACGGGATGGAAGGCGCGACGCGATTCGCCCGCATGACAATCCGAACAGAATCGCTGGGTGTGGCATCCCTCGCACGACTGCTGACCGGTCGCGGCCGCCGTGCGATGCGTCTCGACGAAGTTGCGGGGGTGCGGGCGCACGACGCGCGACCCGGTGTCGGCCACCAGTCGCGTGGTCACCACGCGGCTCGGGGTGCGACCGCGGGCGTCGCCGAGTGGCCGCCGGAGCTGCACCCCTCGCGGCCCCCGGGAGGGCTCGGGGAGTGCGCGGATCACCGCGCTGGCCCCGGCGCCGGTGTGACAGGTGGTGCAGCTCGACCGGGCATGACAATTGGCGCAGGTCGCACCCGGGGCACTGGCCTGCGGGCCATGCCCTTCGACGAATCCGTCGCGCCGATGTGTGTCGGGCACGGGCCACGCGGGGAGCAGGTCGCGGGTGAGTACCGCCACCCGCGGATCAGGAGCGAGGGACGACGCCACTGGCAGGGTGGCCACATTCATGTGGCAGCGGGCGCAGCTCTCCCGGGCGTGACAGGTGGCGCAGGTCGCCGCCGTGGCCGGGGAGGTTGGTGCGTGCGCACCCCCAAAACCCGGCTGCCTGTGGGACGCGGGCTTCGGCAGGCCGCGCACGGCGTCCAGGTCGAGGCGCCGGGCGCTCGTGAGTGGCCGGTGACAGGTGGTGCAGGTGTTTGGCGCATCGTAGTGCGACGGCGTCCGATGTTGGTGGCAGCCGAAGCAGGTGGGCGCCGTGGCGGCGGCGACGTCCATGAAGCCGTTGCCGGACGGCGTGGCATGACACGCGACACACCGGCGAACGGTGGTGTCCGATGCGGCGAAATGGCGCTGGTGCGAGAAGTCGAGGAGCCCGGGCGTGGCCGGCCGCGCGGGCGGGGTCCACTGGATGCGTCGTGCATCGGTGCCGTTGTGGCACGAGGTGCACGAGGCGGGTGAGGGGAAGAGCGCGGCCGTGGTGGTTTGCGAGACGTCGGCGTGGCACCCTTCGCAGGTGGGGAAGAGGCGTGCGTGCTTCTGGTGCGGGAAGTCCCCGGGCGCCACGCGGAGCGGCGCGAGCGGTGACGGGCGGGTGGACTGGCCGCGGGCCGAGCTGATGGGAGGGCGCTGCGCGGCGAGTGGGACGCTGCCCAGCATGACGAGCGTGACGAGGAGCGCGGTACCCCAGCGGGCCAGGGCTGACGGGGGCGTGACCGGGTGGGGGTACATTGCTTTTCGGGGGGGGCCCCCCAGGCCAGGTACGCAGCACCTAACTGCCTGAATCATCTCGCGCACCAGGGTCATCGCCGCATCCCCGGATCGCTGCCCACCGCCCACTCCAGACGGACCGATGCGCGCCGCTGGCTCCAGTCTGGACCCGTCGCGTCGTTCGTCAGGCGGTGCCGATACTGTCCCGCTTCCACCCGGGCACGCAGGTCACTGCGCACCCGCCACTCGGCGTGGGCAAAGGCACCCAGCATCCGCCCCGTCCCCACGCGATACTCATAGATGGTCTGGCGGGCGCTCACCGTCCCACCCATCGAGCCGACCTCGCCAAACCGGCGCGCGATCCCCACCGTGCCGTCGCTCTGCGAGGCCCCAACCCCGACATCAATCCCGTAGTTGGCCACGACCGACCAGGGGGCCTCCGGAACCCAGTTCGCATCGAACGCGAGTCGCCAGCCATCGGTCCGCAACGCCACCGACTGAAGTCCCGTGCCGGGATCCCGGTAGGCACGGCGCGCGGCAGAGAGCGTCGCTCCCATGGCCCCATCGCGGCGGGTCCACCCGGTCGACGCCCGCAGCTCATCGAACCCCACCGGGGCGAAGGCGCCCCAAATCGTCCACAGCTCAAAGAAGGGCCGGTGATGCCGCGCATCGACTCCGAGGTCGAGCGACGCCAGGCGTCGGGAGACGCGCACCCGGGCCTCATTCACCACCCCGCTGGCCACATCGAGCGCGAGGTTCCCCTCGGCCCGGACGCCATACCCGCGCGTCGCCAGGTCCAGCGACGCCCGCTCCGCGTACAGGCCGCTCCGGTCGTTGGCCAGCACCCGCAGGTACGTCCCGGTCATCGCATGCATGCCCGAGCTCGCGCGCCAGCGCAGGCGCGCGCCGAGGAGCCACGCCCGCTGCTCGGGCGGAAGGTCATCCACCTGGCCGATCTCTTCGGATGTGTAGGGCTCGTTCAAACCCTGCACCAGCGCCTGGCCACCCAGCAGCTCGCCATCAATCCCCGCCCGGCGCCACAACACCGACGCGCCATCATAGCTGTAGGCGCCGAGGTCCCCCAGCGACCATTGCCGGCCCAACCGCAGCCGGCCGACCGGGCGTTCCACCTCAACGTAGGCGTCGAGGAGGTCGAAGCGATCGTTCATCCGTGGCCAGGCCGACTCGGTTCCACCGAGCGCCGTGCGAACACGTCCGTGCGCGTGAAAGGAGATCCCCTCGCCCAGCCCCCATCCCGCCACGCTCAGGTCATGCAGCAACGGCTGGGAGAGCTGGCGATCGGACGCCCGGAGGTAGGAACACCAGGCGCTGCCCTCGAGGCAGCTCACCACGGTGCCATCGCTCGCGCGGCGCACCGTCCCACTGGGTACCGTGGCCGATAGCGCCACCGAGTCCCGGCGGAACGGGCGGAGGTCGATCCCCTGCCACCAACTCGAGCCCGTCACGCGCACGCCCTGGGCCAGGACCGGCCCGGCCGCCGTCACACCGAGGAGCGCCCAGCGAACCGCGCGCAGGCTCATGGGGCGGCTGGCTCCGGCTTCCAGGCGGCCAGGTGACAGGCACCGCAATCACCGCCTGGCTTGTGCTCACGCTGGGCCGAATGGCAGGCCAGGCACACGGCGCGTGTCGGCGGGAGCTTTCCCGTCCCGGCCCCCGTGTGACACGATCCACAGGTCACGTGCGTGGTTCGCGTATGCGTGGCGCGCGCGTCGGCGTGACAACTGGCGCAGTTCGCCGTGGCGCGATGGTGGTTCTCGTGGCACTCGGCGCACGTGGTCGTGACACGCTGCGGCGCGCCGGTGGCATGGCAGCGCCCACACGCCACGGGCGTGTGCTGTCCATGATCGAACGAGAGCGGCCGCGTGTTGACCTGTGCCTTCCCGGTGACGCGCACGGCGGTCGGGACGGCGATCGTCGGCGGCAACTCACTCCTGGCATGGCAGGTTTCGCACGTCCCGGCGCGCGCATCCGCGGCGTGGTGGCAGGCCGCGCAATCCGCGGGTGCCTTGATCGAGACCGTCCCGTGCGCCCGGGAGGAGCTGTGACAGGACGTGCACTCCACCTTCCGGTGGCGCGCGTGGTCGAAGACCGTGTCACGCGGTGCACCGCGCTCCACGAGGGCCGTGCGCGGGGGCGCATGGCCTCCGACCGGCGCTGGCGACTCGCTGACGCGGGGCCCACCGCGCGGCGCGCCGAACGGTGGATCGTCAGGCACGCCCGACTCGGCGGGCGCATCGGTGTCGGCCCGCCGCAGGCGAATCGGGCCACGCCGGTAGATGTCGCGGTGACAATCCTGGCACTTCGTGCTCTCCACCTTCCAGCTGTGTGGCTTGTGACACGAGCCACACTGGTCGAGGGCATGCTGGCCGATGCCGCGATGGAAGGCGCTCAGCGTATCGGGCGACGAATGACATCCCGCGGTCGCGCAGCTATCGAAGGCCTTCCCTGCCTTCTCCTGGTCATGCGGGTTGTGGCAGGTGCCGCAGGTGGCCTGGTGGGGATCCTTGTCGAGGTCCCGTTCGGCCAATTTCGCGCGCATCTCATGGCAGGAGAAGCATTCCTGCCGTGCCGGCACCAGCGCCTTCCGCGTGGAATCGATGGCAACCACCTCGGAGACCGAGCGACCGAAGTCGTGGCAGGTGACGCAATGCAGCCCGCTCTGCTCCGCCATCGCCCCAAGGCGCACCTTGGTGTCCTCGTGACACCCGGAGGACTTGCAGCTGACGTCCGTCGCCTTGAATGCATGGACGTCCTTCGCATGGCAGTCCACGCACATCAGGTTCTTGAGTGCGGACGAGTCACTCTTGAAGTGCACGGCGTGGCCCGCGGTGGCGATCACCCGCTTCCAGCTCGAGTCCGCC
>JAEUJL010000513.1 GCA_016794835.1 Gemmatimonadota bacterium
CGACGGCCTGATCCTCACCGCGGACTCGTCAGGCGGGTGGACGGCGTTCGGGGACAACTTCCCGCACCGGGCGCGTCAATGGCTGGCCACGGTCGACCATCCGAGCGACAAGGCCACGGTGACCTGGACGGTGCGGGCGCCTTCCACGCATCGCGTCATCGCCAACGGGGAGTTGCTGGAGGAAACGCCGGAACCCGGCCGCACCGGGATGACGGTGACGC
This sequence comes from Gemmatimonadota bacterium, assembly GCA_016794835.1. GTDB lineage: Bacteria > Gemmatimonadota > Gemmatimonadetes > Gemmatimonadales > Gemmatimonadaceae > RBC101. The sequence goes on from JAEUJL010000513.1 coordinate 222, forward strand.
GGTATGCCACGGCCAGGCCCCTCTACACCGCGGTGATGGTGATCGGCGTGGCGCCCTTCGCGGTCTTCGAGCTCGGAAACACGGCCTGCGGGCTCGGCGAGCTGCCCGGGTGCGTGCGGCAGTCGGTCTGGATCACCCCGGACGTCCGGGACTACATGCCGGGGCCGTTCAGTCGCGCGGCCGAGATGGTGGCATGGATGTCCCGCGTGATCGGGCCGTTCCCGTATGAGAAGCTCGCGCACGTCCAGTCCACGACCCGGTACGGGGGAATGGAGAACGCCTCGGCCATCTTCTACGCCGACGCGATCTACAAGCGGCGCAGCATGGACGAAGGGCTGATCGCCCACGAGACCGCCCACCAGTGGTTCGGCGACGCGGTCACGACCCGCGAGTGGCCACACGTCTGGTTGTCGGAGGGGTTCGCGACCTACTTCGCCGCGTTGTGGACCGAGCACGCCCACGGCGACAGTGCCTTTCGTGGCGACATGGAACGGATGCGCGCGTCGGTCCTCGGGCTCGGCATGGCCGCGACCACGCCGGTCGTGAACACCCAACTCGCGAATGTCGCCAACGTGCTGAACGGGCTCGTCTACCAGAAGGCCGGATTCGTCCTCCACATGCTGCGGCGCGAAGTGGGGGATAGTGCGTTCTTCCGGGGCATCCGCAGCTACTACCAGAAGCACCGTCACGGGAACGCCCTGACCGATGACTTCCGTCGTGAGGTGGAGGTGGCGGCCGGCCGCCCCCTCGACTGGTTCTTCGACCAGTGGCTGCACCGCCCCGGCACGGCACAGTTGGATGTCGCGTGGCAGTGGGATGCGTCGCGCCGCGTGCTCGAGGTGACTGCGAACCAGGGAGGGACGGCGCCCCCGTACCGCCTCAACCTCGCCCTCGACGTGACCGACGCCAACGGTCGCACCGAGCGGGTGCGCGTGACATTGCCCGCCTCCCGCGTGGCGACCGTCCCGGTGGCGGTCAAGTTGTCCGGCGCCCCCCGCGCCGTCGCGGTGGACCCGGATGTGTCGATCCTCGGGCGCGTGACCGTGCGAAAGTAGGGAGAACCCGGACGCCGGCCTTCGGATGAAGACGTTCCCCGGACCAGGGAGCGTCAGCGGCCGCGGATCCGGGGCCCAGTGTCGTTCGGCACGCGGCTCGCCCAGCGCCCTGTGCACGCGGGAACCGCTTCCCAGCGCGGTTAGATTGCCGTTCCCTTATCACCACAGCCGTAGCACCAATGCGTATGCTCGTTTTGGGCGCGGGCCTTCAGGGCTCTGCCTGCGCCTTTGATCTCTTACAGGACCCGGCCGTGACCGAAGTCCGGATCGCCGACCTGCATGTGGACGCTCTTCCGTCGTTCCTGGCGCCGTTCGTTGGCTCCCGCCTCGTGCCCATCCAGCTCGACGTGCGGGATCGCGCCGCCGTCGTGCCGCACATGGAGGCGTGCGACGCGGTCATGAGCGCCGCTCCGTACTACTTCAACCGCGACCTTGCGGAGTGGGCGATCGCCTCCAAGGCGCACTTCTCCGACCTCGGTGGCAACACCGAGATCGTCGCCGAGCAGAAGAAGCTCCATGCGGCGGCGCTCGACGCCGGGCTCTCGGTGATCCCGGATTGTGGGGTCGCACCCGGGATGGTGAACATCCTCGCCCAGCACGGGATCGAGCAGCTCGATGCGACGGACGCCGTCCGCATCTATGTCGGTGGCCTGCCGCAGGCACCGGAGCCGCCGCTGAACTACCAGATCGTGTACTCCCTGGAAGGGGTGCTCGACTACTACACCACCCTCTCGTGGATCATCCGCGACGGGAAGCGCCAGCAGGTGAAGGCGCTGAGCGAGATCGTCCCGGTCGAGTTCCCGTCGCCGTTAGGCACGCTCGAGGCGTTTCACACCGCCGGCGGACTCTCCACCCTCGGCTTCCGCTACGAGGGGAAGATCCCGACGATGGAGTACAAGACGCTCCGGTACCCCGGTCACGCGAAGCTCATGGAGGCCATTCGCGACCTCGGGCTGCTCGACCTGGAGCCCGTGGAAGTGAAGGGGGTGAAGGTGCGTCCGCGCGACGTGGCGGTCGCCGTGATGAACCCGCGGCTCAACAAGCCGAAGGGGAAGGACCTCGTCGCGCTGCGCGTGACGGTCAGCGGCACGAAGGGCGGGGCGCCGCACACGATCGAGTGGAACCTCGTGGATCGCTACGACGAGGCACACGGCATCTCCGCCATGATGCGCTGCACGGGGTACTCGCTGGCGATCACGGGCCTGATGCAGGTGCGCGGCCAGGTGACGCAGCGTGGGGTCTGCACCCCGGACGAGGCGATGCCGGGAGCGGACTACATCGCGGCGTTGGCGGCACGCGGGGTGAAGCTGGAGGAGCGCCGAGGCTGACGGAAACGCAACGCCCGGCAGCGGGGAGCTGCCGGGCGTTGGGCGAACGTCGTGTTCAGCTGGTCGTCAGAACGCGGCGCATTGCGAGGCCCTGAGGACGTTCAAGCGCCCGCGACCATACCGCGCGCCAGGGGTCCCCACCACGTTCGTGTTGGCAAGGATGCAGCCTTCGAGCGCCGGGGTTGGCAGGCTTCCGAGGGTCGATTCCACCACCGCGGCGGCGCCAGCAACGAGCGGCGAAGCGAAGCTCGTCCCATTCGCGAAGATGTACGTCCGGCCGTTCGCACACCCACCACCAAACGCGAACCGGGAACACGCAGAAATGATGTAGTCCGCCGGGGCGCCATCCGACCGACCACCGTTACCGCCAGGAGCGACGAGGTCGATCCCCCCCAGGGTCCCGTAGTTGGAGTAGCTGGTGAGCGCGTCGAAGTTCCGCTGCTGGTACGGGCCAGTGGCGCCCACACTGATCACCCCGCGCAGCTGGCTGGGGATGTGGATGATCCCGAGCGTCTCGCGGATGCCGCCCATGTTGAGTCCATCGTTGCCCGAGGCAGCGACAACCATCACGCCGGCTTGGCGCGCGAGGTCGATGACGCCTTGCAGGGCGGAGAGGAGGGGGGCATTGGCCGGGTTCGTCTCCTGCGCATACCCGCCGAGGCTCAGGTTGATCACGTCGGCATTGAACTGGGTCGCGAGGTAGATCCCGTAGATGATGTCGCCAAAGGTCCCGTTGCCGTCTTCGCTCAGCACCTTGATGGAACAGAGCGTGGCATTCGGTGCGACCGAGGCCATGCCGAGGCCGCGGCTGCGAATCTGCGCTGCGACGAACGTGCCGTGAAAGTTGTAGTCATCGGACGTCACGTCTGAGGCAAATCGCGGGGTGAAGATCGCCGAGACGTTGCGCGTCGGGTCGACCGTCCCTGCGAGGTCGAGATGGCCGGGATCCACGCCGGTGTCGAGCACGCAGACCGTTTCACCCGCGCCGCCGTTGCTGGGCACCCACGCTTGGTCTGCCCGGGTCACCTTCAGCGACCACTGAAACTGGCTGAAGAACTGCGCGCCGCTCTGGTCCGTCCCGGCAGCAACAGGTCCACCGGTGGCCGTGATCAGGTTCGGCTGGACCGGGGTGGGCTCGGGTAGCCAGCGCATGCGCTGGTCCTTCACGACCGTCATGCTCGGGTCCGCGGCGAGGGTTGTCGCGGCGGCATCCGAAAGGCCCTCTACGTAGAGGAGGTTCAGCGCGTCGATCCGGCGGACGACCCGTGCTCCACTGGCGGCGATGGACGTGGACGCGGTCGAAACGCCGGAGGGTCCCTTCAGCAGGACCAGGTGGGTCGCCGTCTCCGTCATCGCGCTGACCACGGACATCGATGCCTGACTCGTCGCCACCGACGACGCCGGTGCCATGGTGGCATCCGCGCACGCGGCGGCACTGGCCACCAGCGCGACGTGACTGGCGCGTCGTGCTGCCGACTTCAACTGCGGTCCCATGGTGAACCTCCTGAAGAGCGTGACGTCGCCCAGCTGTGCGGGCGCGTGGGGTGGGCGGTCTTTGTTGGAATGCCCCGATCCGGGGCGGGGAACCAGCAAGGGGTTGTTCGTTGGGCCACAGTGCGGCCGCGACCCCGGGGCTGTCAACCTGAGGCGCGATTGCCACAGGACTTGTGCACCGTAAGCTGTTGCCCCGCATCACATTCCACCTGTGCGGGGGAACGCGGCGCTGCCCCGATGCACGGCTTCCCGTGCTCGCGTCACCTTCGGGCCCGCGATCCGCCGCAGCGGATCGGGCGTCGGTTATCGGGAGAATCCTGCGAGCGTCGCGCCCATCGCGTCGATCGTCTCGCGGGCGCTCCAGCGCTCCTGGCCGTTGTAGAGGAAGGCGAAGGCCAGCCGCTCCCCTGAGCGCGAGGTCACGTAGCCACCCAGCGACACAACGTCACCGGTGGTCCCGGTCTTGGCGTGCAGGTTGCCCTGCGCGGGGGTGTTGATCATCCGGGAGCGCAGGGTCTCCGACGTCCCGGCGATGGGGAGCGATTGCTCGAACTCCCTGGACCACGGGGCACGGCTGGCATAGGCCAGCAGGTTGGCGAGGGCGCGCGGCGTGACGCGGTTGAGCGATGAGAGCCCGCTGCCATCCTTGATCTGGATCGCCGGCGGGGCGAGCCCCGCGCGCTCGCGAAGGAGCATCTCGAGTTGCTCCCCGGCCAGTTGTGCACTCCCGACTGCCGCGCCGTCTGGTCCGCGGGCAGCCGCCCGGAGCAACAGCTCGGCGAAGTGATTGTCACTCTCCCCGTTCATCACGCGGGCGAGCTGGATCAGTGGCGGCGACGACAAGGTCGCGACGCGCGCTGCCCCCGAGGGGGTGGGCTCACTCCGCACCCCACCATCGACCTCGATCCCCGC
>JAEUJL010000526.1 GCA_016794835.1 Gemmatimonadota bacterium
AAGCCGGCGGCGGTCACCCGGACCACCCCCTGGTAGACCCCGGGCGCCGCGCCATCCGCTGCCACCGAGAGCATGTTCGCCTGGCTTTGCGATGTGGGCAGCGAGGACGGGGTGATCCCGACGAAGGCGGGGAATGCCAACCCCTGCACCGAGAGCGACACCGCTCCCGTGAAGCCGTTGGTCCGTTGCACCGTCACGATCCCGTTGGCACCCCAACCCTGCCCTGCCGGGATCTCGAACTCCACGGGGTCCACCGACGCGGTGAAGCCGATCGGCAGGGCGGCGGTCACGGTGATCGTCACGACGACGGTCTTGTCCGCGGCGCCGGGCGCCGTCGCCTTGATCGTCACGGGATAGGTGCCGGGGGCCACCGAGGTCGTGACGCTCACGGTCACGACGCTGGAGTTGGCCGTCGTGGGTGACGTGTTGAACGTGGCGCTGATGCCGGCCGGCGGGTTGTCGAGCGCAAGGGTGACCGCCGCCGTGTAGCCGGTCGACCGGCCGATGCTCACGGTGGTTTGTCCCGTGACCCCGGCCATGATCGACAGGGCCGCGGGCGTGGCGGCGACGGCGATCGCCGGTTGCGTGACGGTGAGCGTGGCATTCGCGGTCGTCGCCGTGACGCCGGCCCCGCTGGCGGTGAGGGTCAGCGTGCTCGTGCCCACGGCGGCGCTGGTCGTCGCGGCCAGGGTGAGCGATGCCGTGGTCGTCGCGGCATCGAGCGAGGCGGGCGAAAAGGTGCCGGTCACCCCCGACGGAAGACCCGTGACGGCCAGGGTGACGGTCCCCGTGAAGCTCCCGCCGCGCACGATGGCGACCGCGAGCGTCGTGCTGCCGCCCGCCGTGAGGGTGGCACTCGTGCTGGACAAGGCCCATGTGAGGGTTCCAACGGGCGGTGGCGGGGGCGGCGTGGTGCCCCCCGAGTCTCCGCCGCCGGAGCAGGCCGAGAGGGTGAACACACCGAGCAGGAGGACGAGACGAGCGAGGCGGCGCATGGCAGACCGGGCCTGGGAGGGGAGACAACGGGGTGCCTCGCATTGCGTCAGACCACCGCGAACCCCATCACTGCTGGCGGGGGAGCGCGCTGGGGGGTACGCTTGGGCTCCCGGTCGCCCCTCGGCCGGCCGCCTCGAGTCCTCCCATGCGTGGCCCTGACTTGCCTCGTGAACCGGACGCTGATCGCCAAGCGCTCGACGACCTCTTCAGCGAGACGTATGAGGAGCTTCGACGGCTGGCCGCGCGTGTGCGCTCCGGTGACCCGAACGCCACGATCACGCCGACCGCACTGGTCAACGAGGCCTGGATCAAGCTCGCCGACTCGCCGCAGGTCGCGCGAACCTCGCCGCTTCACTTCAAGCGGATTGCCGCCCGTGCCATGCGGCAGGTGTTGATCGAGGCGGCACGGCGACGACAGGCCGAAAAGCGCGGCGGCGGCACAGCGATGGTCACCTTTGACGAAGCGCTGGACCACGCCACCACCACCGCCGACGACGTGCTCGCCCTGGACGCCGCCCTCGAGGGACTTGCGCTGCTCAGTCCCCGACAAGCGCTCATGGTGGAAGCACGGTTCTTTGGCGGCTATGACATGAAGGAGACCGCCGCCATGCTCGACGTCTCCGAGGCGACGCTGCAGCGGGACTGGCGGGCGGCTCGTGCCTGGCTCGCCACGGAACTGCGTCGCGCCGGGTGAGCGCGATGGACGCCGCCCGCTGGGAGTTGGTCCAGGAGATCTTCCATGAGGTCGTCGACCTCCCGGAGGCGGAGCGCGACGCACGGCTCATCCAGCGCTGCGGGAGCGACGCCGCCCTTCGCGAGGCGGTGGAGGCCCTCATCAGCGGCGACCAGGGGAGTGCCGCCATTGTCGACCGCACCCTTGGCGGCGTGGCGGGGGACCTCGTCGGGCGCACGCATCCGCTGCCCGCGCACGCCTTTGGGGCTTATCGCGCGACCCGCTTCCTCGGGGAAGGCGGGATGGGGGTGGTCTATCGCGGGGAGCGCGCCGACCTGGATGGCGTGGCGGCGATCAAGGTCCTGCGTGACGCCAGCCTCTCGCCCGCGCGACGCGACCGCTTTGTCGCCGAGCAGCGCACCCTGGCG